>JAXGNF010000070.1:0-10290 GCA_040768135.1 Thermoleophilia bacterium
ACCAAACCGGCGACCCTAACATTCAAGGACGTACTGCGAAGGGGGCCGGACCACTGGGAATAGTCGTCAAAGGACCGCACCTGGGATGACCGGCCGGCTTCGGACGAGGAAGAGCTCGGAGGGAATCTGCAGGTCTATGGATCTTGGCATCCGGAAAGGAGACCTTCTGCCGTATGACTACCGGTGACCGGCTTTACCTCGAACGCGAAGGTCGCTTCAACGATGTGGTTGCGCTCAGAAAACCCGACCGGGTGCCTGTGATACCGCTTATCACGCACTACTTCCCTACCCAAATCAAGGGCGTCTCTAATAAGGAGGCCGGATACGATTGTGCTCTACGCCTCCGTGCCGTCAGAGAGGCCACTGTGGAATTCGGCTGGGACATGTGTCCTACGAGTGGGGTGTTTTCGTCCCGAGCGTTCGAAGCGCTGGGAATCACTCAGACCAAGTGGCCCGGCGGCTCCTTGGCCGACGAGGCTCCCTTCCAGTTTGTCGAGGGAGAGTATTTGCGGGCGGAGGAGTACGATGAGTTCATCGCGAATCCCGACTGGTTCACCCTCACCCGCATTTACCCCCGTATTGCCGACAACCTGGCCGCCTTTGCGAGCATACCCTTCCCTCTCCACTGGATCTCGAGCTCCTATAGTCTCGCCCGCCAAGGAGCAGCTGTGGTGGCGTTGCCCGGAATGCGCCGAGCTCTTGAATCCCTGCTTGAAGTAGCCGACGTGGTCGAGGAAGAAACCGCAATGGCCAAGGCCCACGTCCAGGAGATGGCTTCCCTCGGATACCCTGTCGTGCATGGGTCTGCCGTTTTTCCGGCTTTTGACATGGTCTCAGACTTCTTCCGGGGGCTAAAAGGTAGCAGTCTCGATATCTACCGCAACCCCGAGAAGTTGGAGAAGGTCATCGCCCTCATGCAGCCGGCCTGCCTCAGCATGAGCATGGCAGGGGCAGAGGCGAGTGGTAATCCGCGGGTTTTCATCCCCATGCATCGCGGCGCTGACGGGTTCATGAGCGAGGAGGCTTTCGAGCGGTTCTACTGGCCCACTTTTAAGGAGCTTATTGATACTCTGGTCGGTGCCGGGCTCACGCCCATTCCCCTGTTCGAGGGCAACTACACTTCTCGACTCAAATATCTGGCCGAACTCCCGCCTGGGAAGGTAGCCGCTCACTTTGATCATGTGGACCGCAAGAGATTCAAAGAGGTCTGTGGGGATATGATGTGCTTCTGGGGCAACGTGCCCTCGTCACTCATGTGCACAGGTTCTCCCCAAGAAGTAAAAGACGACGTCAAGAGACTCATCGACCTCTTTGGCGATACCGGTGCTCTTATCATTGAGTCTACACAGGGGATACCCGACGAAGCCAAGCCGGAGAACGTCCTTGCCCTACGCGAGGCCGTGGACGAGTATGGGTTGCTCTAAGCGTCCGCAGGGACACGATATCTGCGGGTAGACAAGAGGTATCAAAATCCACCCCGGCATTTCCGGGGCGCCGGTTGTATCCGGCCCGCGCTTCCGGCCTATACTTGCGGTCTGTGCTTGCGGCCTGGGCTTGCCGCCAAAGCCCACGGGCAATCCGGTCGGCTTCGGTCAATGGAGCTCGGTCGGCTACGAGGGGGCGCCTCGACCGCCCGATCGCTCTCTGTCGATCTCCCTCGAGTGCGGATGGGCGCGGGCTCAAGGCTCTGATCTTCGCTGCCTAACAAGTCTCCGGACCGTCTCCATGTACCCGTCCCAGCGCTCTTTGACATCGAGTTCATCATCATACTGCGCGTGCACGGCTGCGATCAGAAGCAGATACGCTTTGAGGGCATCTTCCGGCATGAACCGCTCGTCCCAGGCCAAACGCATGGTCAGGTACTCCTCGGCCCCCAGAAAGCAGTAGGCCATCAGTTCGTCGGAGATGGGCGGCCATCCGTCGACGGGGCGGCTCTCCCTGCGCTTACGGATCTTGGCGGGGACAGGCCCCCGATCACCACGTCTGCTCGGCGGCCTCCTTTCGTCCCTGCCGCGCAGGCGCTCGAGTTCCGCGGCGTGCAGTGAAGCCATCGTCTGGTAGGCCTGTTGCGCCCCCGCTGCCGGTTCCCCTCCCTCGTGGAGGGCCTCGGCCCGGGCCAGCGCCCACAGTGCCGGATCGGGTGTCAGCAGCGACCGGAGGAGCCTATTGAAGCGGGCAAGTAGCTTTGTTGTGGGGTCGGTTTCTCGCTCCATGGCGGGAATCGCCTGCTCCATCACCCTCTTGCTGGCGGTCCCGAATGACTCGGCGAACAGGTGTTTCTTCGAGGCGAAGTGGGAGGCGAACACCTGGGGGGTCACCTCCGCCTGCTTGATGACGTCGGACAGGCGGGTCCGCTGGTAGCCCTTGCGTCCAAACTGAGCGGCGGCGGCTACGAGGATCCTCGCCTTGGTGGCCGCATCTACTGCCTGGGCTGCGTCGATCTGAAAGAAAGGAGAAGCACGGGCCGCTTCTTCTGCAAGAGGCCTGATCTCTCTGAGGCTCATGCCCTCGGCCTTCAGACGGGTGATCAGTCCAAGTAGGTCCACGTGGACCTGTCCATAGATGGCCCGGTTATTGGCCAGTCGCTGTGGTGGGGGGAGCAGCTCTTCACGGATGTAGAACTGGATGGTCGACCGGGGCACACCGGTGGCCGCGACCAACCGGCGCATGGTCAACAACCCTATGGGTGTCGGGTCAAATGTCATCAGGTCGTCCGTAACGCGCTCGCAGCGATTTCTGATTTCAATTACTAGTTACTATATGATAGTTTGAAAGCAATCAATGATACAAGAGCGAAGGGGACGTCATGGCATTCGGCAAATATGCGGTTGACTACGAACAAAGGGTGGACTACCCGCGTTTGCGTGCCGAACGGTTGCAGCGCGCGAAAGACCAGATCAATCACGACGGCCTTGGTGCTCTAGTGACCTGGGATGAGGCCAATATTCGCTATCTCACGGGCTACTACGTCACTACCCCTATCCGCTATCTCGAAGCCCAGTGGGCTTTCTGTGCGCGTAATGGCGAGCCGCATCTGGTAGGCGGCAACGACCAGGCGGGACTGATCCGGCGGATGCCTTGGATGGGTGAGCGCATTCATGCTCCCGCTTCTATTCCCAAGATGGCGGCCTGCACACCCGACGACCCGGTCGTGCAGAAACTGGTCGACCAGATCGCCCGCCTCATGGCCGAGTATGGAGTGGAAAAAGAGCCTCTGGGCCTGGACGGCACCACTCTGTCGTACGTCTACGCTGAAGCCTTCAAGAAGCGCGGTATACAGGTGGTGCATGCGAAGCCCACTATGGATGCCGCCCGGGTGATCAAGACCGTGGACGAGATCGAGCTTATGCGTATAACCTGTGCCAACTCTGAGAAGGCTTTCGCTGCCATTGTCGATGCCATCCGCCCAGGCGTGCGTGAGTGCGACTTGGTGGCCATCGGCATCAAGGCCCTCTACGAAGAGGGCGTCGACCATACTGAAGACTTGGTCGTCTGTTCTGGCTACAACACTAATCCCTACGGCTGGTCGTTCACCGACAAGCCCATCCAGGTAGGTGATCTTATCTACATCGACGTGGACGGCGCCTCCTACCAAGGGTACAAGTCGTGTGTGTATCGGACCTTCTGCTGCGGCAAGGCCTCTCAGGCCCAGAAAGATGTTTACGAGGAATGCCGGGCCATGCTCTATGCCGGCATAGACACCATCAAAGATGGGTCGACCGATTGGGAACTCTTGGAAAAGTGGCCCGATTCCCCCGAGTATTGGGGCCACAAGACCTGGGGCGAGGTCGGACCGTACGCAATCGGTCACGGCTTGGGCCTCACTCTGCACGACCGCCCGTTCTTCAACCAGATGCAGAAGTTGGCTGGTGTGCCGGAGCAAACGTTCAAAGAGGGCATGGTGCTGGCCGTAGAGACATACGCCGGGCACAAAGGCGATCCATTCGGAGTCCGGCTCGAAGAGAACGTTCTTGTTACCAAGGACGGTTATGAACGCCTGAGCCTGTGGCCCATCGACGAACTTATGGAGTGTTGGCTACCGTATCGGTAGCGTACCGGTTCAGAAGCGCGGTAGAGATCGGTTCGAAAACAAGGTGCTTCTTGAGAGACTATGCACGGAGGTCACCGTGGACTTCGAGTTCACCAAAGAGCAGAAAGACATAGCTAGGGCGGCTCGGGAATTCGCCGAGAAGGAGTTCTCCGATCGGGCTGAGGAGTTCGACCGGGACGAGACTTTCGACGAGGCCATCTCCAAGAAGGCCGCCGCTCTGGGATTCATCGGCCTGTTCGTGGACGAGGAGTATGGGGGGGCGGGGCTGGGTATCATGGAGCAATGCATCCTGCAGGAGGAGTTCTCCGCCGTAGATCTTGGTCTGAACGTAGCAGTCACTACGGGCTCATTCGGAGCCGAAGTCATCCAGGAGTTCGGCTCCGAAGAGCAGAAGCAGAAGTATCTTCCGCCGGTCACTCGGGGCGAGCTCATACTGGGAAGTGCCTTCACCGAGCCTGACGCCGGATCCGACCTGGCTGCTGCTTCCACCAGCGCCGTGCGTGACGGTGACGAGTTGGTGATCAACGGGCCCAAGATGTTCATCACGAATGGGACGAGGGCGGGCGCCTTAGTCTGTTTCGTGCTCACCGATCCCGAGAATCCCAACAGGCACAGACGGCACAGCATGGTCATAATCGAGACCGACCGGCCCGGCTATGAAGCCAACAAGTTGTACGGCAAGCTGGGGATCCGGGCATCAGAGACCTGCGAGATCTCCTTCAGCAACCTGCGTGTACCCTACTCTAATCTTCTAGGAGAGCCGGGGGCGGGGTTCGCTCAAGCCATGTACGCCTTCAACTTCAACCGTATCGGTATCGGTGCTCAGGCGGTCGGAGTGATGCGTGCCTGCATTGCTGAGAGCATCAAGCACGCGAAGAAGCGCCTGATCGGGGGCAGGCCGCTGGCATCGTATCAGGCGACCCAGTTCAAGCTGGCCGAGATGTACACGTGGATGCGGGCGGCCAAGAACCTAGTCTACGAAGCCGCCTGGCGGATCGACCACGGCAAGACCGACCACGCTTTGGTGGCGGCGGCCAAAGCCTTCTCGGGCCAGATGGCGGTGAAATGTGCAGACTACGCCCTCCAGTTGCATGGGGGTTACGGATATTTGGCCGATTACAAGGTGAACCGTCTCTACCGGGACGCCAAGATCACCGAGATCTACGAAGGCACCACCGAAGTGGAGAAGCTCATCGTCGCCAAAAGCCTGCTGTCTTAGATGGTGGGGAGTGGGGCGGAGCCCATGACCGGTACGTTGTCTGCGCCGGACAGTCGGTATCTAGGGGTCTGAGGTCATGCCGATCGAGCGCCTTCATTTCTGGGGAATAAGCGCAGTCTGGCTCTTCTACGTCCTTGCGGGGATCGCTATTGCCGTGTTCCTGGCCGGGGTGTACCTGCGGGTGGCGGTGTGGATGGCGGGGAGAGGGCGCGGTGTCACACCGCGCGCCTGTGCCGGACGTCAGGCTAGGCAGGTCATCACGGTAGAGCGGGTGATGGCCGGACGGGGACCCGTTGGGCAGGCGAGGGTCGGATGGTGGTCGGCCGGACGGTCGGCCGTCGGACGGGCGGCCGCAACCCTGCGCCGGAGCATGACCCGCGCAGGCAGATTAGGACTGGACGCCCTCTTGGGTCGAAGAATACTGCGGGGGGATGTCGTTGGCGGCCTCATGCACTTGTTCATCATGTGGGGTTTTCTCGGACTCTTCGTCGGCACCGTCCTTTCCACCGTCGATCATTGGTTCGTACACTTCTTGACCGGGCGGACCTACCAGGTCTTCTCCCTGTGTTTGGAGATCGTCGGTCTGATGCTTATCGTCGGGCTTCTGATTGCCTTGGTCAGACGTTATCTCCTGCGGGTGCCGCGGCTGGAGAACAAAGCCGAGGATCTTTGGATCCTCCTCCTGCTGGCGGCGGCCGTGGTAACCGGTTTTGTGGTGGAGGGAACCCGTCTGGCCGTGAACATGCCTGACTGGGAGTCGTACTCGTTCGCAGGAGTGGTGTTCTCGCACCTACTATCTTCGGACGCATGGGCGCAGACGATCTATCCGTATCTGTGGTGGTTTCACGCTCTGATCTGTCTGGGGTTGGTCGCCTACTTTCCCTTCAGTAAACTCTTTCACTCCCTGGGAGCGCCGGTGAACATCTTCGCCGCACCACGGCCGGTGTCTATCCTGCCGGTAGATGAGGGAGGATCTGGAAACGCCGCCTCGGAGGATGGCGCATGCGGAGTTGCGGTCCTGGGCGACCGTGCGGCCCTAGGGGGGCCCCAATTCACCCTCAGGGACCTGCTCGAGTTATCAATCTGCACCCGCTGCGGACGGTGCGACGAGGTGTGTCCTTCGGCCTCGGCTACCGAGCCCTTCTCCCCGCAGTCGTTCATCGCTCAAGCCAATGCGTATACTCGGGCGCTCCACAATCCCTTGAGCCGGGTGCGGTGGTTCCGCGAGGGCCTGTTCCGGTCGCTCTCGACCGTCCCAGAGATCTCTCCCGAACAGATCTGGTACTGCACTACCTGTCGGGCCTGCCTCGAAGTTTGTCCAGTCTATATCGGAGCCCACGAACCTATCAAGGAGGTGCGGAGAGCCGAGATCGAAGACGGGAGCCGGGTCTCACCTGCCGTGATGAACGCTTTGGAGATGCTCTACCGTTTCGACAACCCCTGGGAACCTTCCAAGAAGAAGCGCAAAGAGTGGGCGCGCACCCTGACCGTGCCGGATCTGACCGAAGGGGTGACCGCGGGTCTCTGCTATTGGGTGGGATGCACGACTTCCTACGACACTCGGGCCCAGAGCCTGGCCCGGGCCTTCGTCCGGATTCTTACTCAGGCCGGGGTCGAATTCGGCACCCTGGGACAGAAGGAGGTCTGCTGCGGCGACATTGCTCGGAGATTGGGGGAAGAAGGTCTCTTCGAAGAGCAGGTGTCAAAGACCCTAGACCTCTTCGCCACATACGGCATCGTCGATCTGGTCACCTCGTCGCCGCATTGCTTCAACGTGATGAAGAACGAGTATCCGCCTCATCCTGGGGCGCCTTTCCGGGTGCGGCACTACGCCCAAGTACTCGACGAACTGTTGGTTCAGGGAGCCCTTCGGCCCCATGTGTCTCTGGACCTCACGGTCACCTTCCACGACCCCTGTTACCTGGGCAGGTACAACCACATCTACGAGGCGCCCCGCCGAGTTATTCGCTCTCTCCCCGGGGTGAAGCTCGTCGAGATGGCCCACTCCGGCGCCGATAGTCTCTGTTGCGGAGGGGGCGGCGGGAGGATGTGGCAGGAACTCGAAGGAGAGATGAAGCTCTCCGAGGTGCGTATCCGGGAAGCGGCGGCCTCCGGCGCCGAGGTGGTGGTCACGGCCTGCCCTTACTGTCTGATAATGCTCGAAGATGCGGTCAAGACCGCGAACCTCGACTTCTACTTGAAGGTCATTGATCTGAACGAGTTGGTTGCGCAGACGCTGGGAATAGGTGAGGATGAGACATGACAAATGACCGAAGGATGCGTTGGCCGTGAACATCGTCGTATGCGTCAAGAATGTGCCCTTCACGCGGGAAGCCGACCTGACGGTGGATGCGACCGGGCGAGGTATCTGCACGGACAATCTCGTCTATGTGACCAACGAGTGGGACGACTACGCCACTGAGACGGCCGTGCGTATCAAAGAGGAGCGGGGCGGAACCGTGACCGCGGTGACCCTCGGCTGCGAGGAGGACGAGGAGGTTCTTCGTCGTTGTTTGGCAATGGGGGCCGATGCCGCAGTACGCGTCGACCCCGGGGAGCTGGAGCCTGACGCCTCTGTAACGGCGGCTCTTCTGGCGGCGGCGGTCAGGACCCTGCCACACGACTTGGTGTTGACCGGCGTTCAGAGCGATGACTTCAACCACGGTGTCGTGGGTGCCCTACTGGCCGAGCGCCTGGAGTTGCCGCACGTGGCAGTCGTTAACGGCCTGCAGATCGAGGACGACGCGGCCTTAGTCACAGTGGAACTGGAAGGGGGCCAGGACGAGGTCGCCCGAGTGCCGCTCCCCGCGCTACTCTCCATCCAGACGGGTATCAATGAGCCTCGTTACGTGTCGATCATGGGGATCCGCCGGGCTTCGCGCATCGAGATCACGGTATTACCGGCTAGCGGCTTGGGGCTCACGGCCGCCGATCTTGAACCGGCACTGATCACCGAAGAGATCTATGTGCCTCCGGAAGCCGAAGGGGCGGCGATGCTGCAGGGCGACGCGACCACCGTGGCGGCTGAGATACTGCGCCTCATCGGGGAGAAGGTGGGTTTGTAATGGCTGAGATCATGGTAGTGGCAGAACACCGGGCCGGCGAGTTGCGCGACGTCACTCTACAGATGCTGCGCAAGGCATCCGAACTGGGGCGGGAGCGGGGCCACAGGACCTCAGTGGTGCTGCTCGGGAGCGGTGTCGACGGTCTCGTTGACCGCCTCAAAGATGAAGCAGATACCGTCGTTGTGTACGACGATCCCCGGCTGGAACACTTCGATCCCGCCTTTTATTCAGAGGTGTTGATCGCCGTTCTCGCAGAACGGATGCCTCTCCTTACTCTTCTTGGACACACCCCGTGGTCTATGGACTTGGCTCCCGCGCTTGCGGTCAGAACCGGTTATCCCTTGGCTACCGATTGCGTCGACATCATAGAGGACGGTTTGCGGCTGAAAGTGGTCCGCCAAATCTACAACGGCAGGCTTTTTGCCCGCATGGCCTTCCGAGAGGCGACCGCGTATCTGATCACCGTGCGTTCGGGATCCTTTTCGGCTGGGGAGCCGGGCGATCGGCAGGGTGAGGTGGTCCGTCCCCCGTTGCCGGCGCTGAGCAGGGCCGGCACCCGGGAGTTCCTCGAATATCGGGACACCGGCAAAGGTGAAGTGGATGTCACTCAGGCCGAACTCCTTGTGTCTGTCGGTCGAGGCATAGGGGAGGAGGACAACGTCCCCGTCGCCAAGGAACTCGCCGACCTTCTGGGAGGCGTTCTCTCCTGCTCGCGGCCGGTGGTAGACAAGAAGTGGTTGCCAAAGTACCACCAGGTCGGAACTTCGGGGCGATCGGTGAGGCCTAAGGTCTACCTGGCCCTTGGTATCAGCGGGGCCTACCAGCACGTGGCCGGCATCAGCGGAGCGGGTACCATCGTCGCCGTCAACCGGGATAAGAAGGCGCCCATCTTCCGGGTGGCCGATTACGGCGTGGTCGCCGATGCGATGGACGTGATCGAGGCCCTGAAGGTGGAACTCCGGAAGCAATAGCCGCAGCGTTGTCTGGCCTGCCGTTCTTTTGCAAGGCGGCGCCGTTGCCGCTCGCTCGCAGTGAGCAATGGCGCGAATATGTCGAGAGCGATATGGGTACCTGGCCTTCAAGCAGGTTGCTGATCGCCACCAAGAAAGGAGCTGCCATGGACCTACACGTACAACGGGAAGATGTGTGGGCGGCGAGCGTCGACGACAAGCCTGGGGCCTTAGCAGCCAAATTGCTGGCCTTGACTGAGGCGGGGGCCGACCTGGGCTTCATTGTTGTGCGTCGGGCCCCTGAGAACCCGGGCACAGGAGTAGTGTTCGTGACCCCGCTCCGCGGCGACCGGGAGGTGCGGGCGGCGGCAGCTGTCGGGTTCCAGGTCACATCGAAGCTGCACTCAGTACGGGCCGAAGGCCCGGATGAACCTGGGGCTGCCGCAAAAGTGGCGCAGGCTGTTGGGGACGCAGGGATCAACATGAGGGGCTTCTCCGCCGCAGTCCTCGGCACGAGGTTCGTCGTGCATGTCGGAGTCGATTCGTCCGACGATGAAGATGCGGTGGTCAAGTTGCTTACGGCCCTGTAGGGCGATCGAGATTATTGGTGAGGGGGCGCCGGCGCCGGGATGGCGCCGGCGCCCAGCCTGTGTCGAACCCCTGGTTCAAGACGGCGTTATCGGCGCTGCGCCGGTACGCGCCGTCCCATTGGTCACCCCAGTCGGCGGTCGCGGGATTCCCGGGCGCGGGTTCCTCGGCAGCGGGCCAGGAGACCCAGGCGTCCGTCGTGTGACTCCTCTCCGTCTCCTACAGGGTGCCGTTGGGGGCGCGAACCAGAACGGCCATGTCGGCGGTGGAGAAGCCAGAATGGGCGCAGACCCTCGGTCCGGAGGCGAACTGGCCGTCCCGGCTTGCGAACTTGGCCTGAACAGCCGCGACGGTGGTCGTCGTCTAGCCATCCGCCAGCTTATCCAGCAGGTTGTGCAACACCTGGGCCACTTCCCC
>JAXGNF010000070.1:10390-13684 GCA_040768135.1 Thermoleophilia bacterium
CGCACAGACGGCTATGTAGTTGTCGGGAAAGAAGGGATCGGCGTAGCCACCTACCTGCACGTCCTTAAACGGGCACACGTCGCTCTCCGAGACCGTGTAGGCGCCCACATTCACTCCCGTGAGCACGATCATCTTGGCGAACTGCTGGCGGGTAACCGGGTCGGCCGGTCCGAACTTCCCGTCGGCGTATCCGCCGATGATGCCCCGGGAGGCCAGATCAGTGATGGCGGCGTAGTAGGAGTGGGAGGCGGAGACGTCGGGGAAGCTGGGGCTACCCGGCAAGGTCGTTGTCGTGGTCGATGTGGTCGTGGTGGTCTGGCTGCTTGTGGTGGTCTGGCTGCTCGTAGTGGTCGACCAGCTCGTAGTGGTCGTAGCCGTGGTTCCGGGGTACTTGACCCCGGCCAGGACCTGGATGGGGATGAGCCGGTCGTTGGCGGCTCCATCGCCCAGCTGGCCCTGAGCGTTGCTGCCCCAGGCCCAGAGCGAGCCGTCGGATCTCATGGCGAGGCCGTGGCGGGAAGGCGACCCCGTTGTCCCGGCGATCCAGTCCGTCCTCGCGCCGATACGTGTTGGGACGAGCCGGTCGGTGGTGGTTCCGTCACCGACCTGCCCGTTCTCGTTCTCACCCCAGGCCCAAAGCGAGCCGTCGGCCTTCAAGGCCACCGAGTCGTACTTGCTTCCTGCCACGGCCACCCAATCGGTGTCCGTACCGATGCGTGTGGGGACATGAGGGTAGGCGGTTGTACCGTTCCCCACCTGTCCCCTGGCATTGGCTCCCCAGGCCCAAAGCGAGCCATCCGAACTGATGGCTAAAGAATGGCTACCGCCCGCGCCTATCGCTACCTAGCTGCGCTCGGCCCCGACGCGGGTGGGGGCGAACCGGTCGGTACTGGTGCCGTCGCCCAGTTGACCATGCTCGTTCCATCCGCAGGCCCAGAGAGAACCGTCTGCCTTCAAGGCGAGCGAATGATGGTTGCCGGCGGCTACAGCCACCCAGCCGGTATCCGCTCCGACGCGGGTGGGGACGTAGCGGTTGACACCGGTGCCGTCACCCAGGAGGCCACGGAAGTTCCACCCCCAAGTCCAGAGTGATCCATCGGACTTCAGGGCCATGCAGTGCCATTCACCTGCGCTCAGGGCAACCCAGTCTTTATCCGCCCCAATGCGGACGGGAGTGCCATGCCGGAGAGTCGTGCCGTCGCCCACTTGGCCCTGGGAGTTGTCGCCCCAGGCCCAAAGCGAGCCGTCGGACTTCAGACCAACTGAGTGTTTCGCGCCCGCAGTGACGACGGCCCAGTTGGTATCACCACCGATCCGGGTGGGAAGGGGCCGGTCGGTGGTGGTTCCGTCGCCTAGTTGCCCCGATTCATTGTCGCCCCAGGCCCAGAGCGAGCCATCTGCCCTGATGGCCAGGGAATGGAATTCGCCGGCAGCGAAGGTCGGCCTGCCCTGGGAGCCCAGCGCCGGTACGATGAGCGCCGGAGCCACGGAGTTCCAGACGAGGATGAGTGCGAGAGGCGCCAAGACGAGAAGGCTGCCATAGAGCCAACGCCACCCGGAGAAGAGAGGACCGACGCGGAGTCTACCCATGGATACTACCCCCCTTGCTTCGGTTGTCCATAGGGGCGACACGAGGCCCACCGAGCTCCAGTCAGGTCGATGGCCGTGAGCGTCGTTACTCCGAGTCGAGACCGGAAGGGTCGAGAACGCAATAAGGAGGGGCGCCGGCGGGGTGCGCCGGCCGGCGCCCGCGGGTTCTGTCGGTCTACCTCACGAAAGTGGTGAACTCGTCCACCGGGATCCGCGTCCGCGGGAAGCGGTTGACGGGGGCGTCCCAGTCCGGATATCCCATGGCGATCGAGATGACGAACTCCTTGTCCTCAGTTCCCGGGATCACCCTGCGCAGCAGTTCGGCGTAGCGGAGGAACGACGCCGCGATGCAGGTGCCCAGTCCGCGGGCGTGTGCGGCCAGGGCGATGGATTGTGCGAGCATCCCTGCGTCTAGGCAGGAGTAGGGGAGCCCCATCTCCTTAGGCTTGGCCAGGATCAGGATCAGCGGCGCCCCGAAGATCTCGGAGGCGGCGACCATGGGGGGGATCGGAGGATCCGGCGGCAGGATGCCCATCTTCGCCTCCTCGGCGGCGATGAACGACATCCTCGTCTTGAACAGATCGTCCTGCCTGGCCTTGATCTCGGGGCGCATCTCCCGCGTGTTGACAAGGTCGGGTGCTTCGGGAGCCTCCGATTCGGAGTAAGTACGGAGGTCGGCTTTAAACCGCTGGAACGGCTCACCCGACAGCGCATAGACGTAGGTCGACTGGGTATTGGTCGCCGAAGGTGCCCACCGGGCCTCGGCCAGGATCTCCCGCAAGAGGTCATCGGGGACCGGCTGTGGCAGGTACCTGCGGACGGCCCGCCGCCCCTTCAGGGCTTCAGAGACGGTGACGGGAGAGCTCATGCGTTTTTCCTCCTTGCTTTGTGCCGGACCGGCCGGGCCGGGCTACGCGCCGGCCCCTTGCTCAATACACATAGGATAGCTCGAATCGTCACGCCGGACTTGCTTGGTCGGCGTCACCCGACCGGACCGGCCGGTCTGGGCGAAGCGCCGGCGGGCACGCCACGCACCGCACGGCCCTCGTAGCGCGGCACATTGCCCGTGGTGCAACCTGTTGCTGCGGTCTCTCGCGCCGCGCAACCTATTGCCCCTGCGGCGGCCGCCGATGGCCGCCCAACCGTTGTCATCTGCGGATGGCCTGCGCGCCTCGGGCGAGGTGGCCGATGCTTTCGGCGACTGTGTTCTGTTGCAGGGCTCCGAAGGCCACCTGAAGATAGCAAGCGTCGCCCGCCGTCGTCCGCGCGTAGTCACGGCGATTTGATTAGCGACCGCGCGGTCTGAGGCACAAAAAATAGAAGAGCAGACTCCTCGGTCCACCGGAAGGAGCCGTCCTCATGTCTTCCCTCGACGACTCCATAACGTCCGGGTTCACGTCCCAGATGGTCGAGAAGGTGGCCGGACTGCTGGGCGTGGAGCCGGAGTCAGGAAGGTAGCTGCGCTGGTAGGACCTCTCGCCGTGGCCGCGCTCGGTCGCCAGGCGGCTGAGTCCGAGGATCACGTCGCCGTCTCGGATCTGTTCGATATAGTCCCGGCTGAGGTGGCTGCCGACGAAGGCCTGCCGCTCGATCGGCTGACCTTGAGCAGTCTGGGTGGCAGGGTAGTCGACAGTTCGCTTGGTTACCGGGCCGGAGGGATCGCCACGAGCCTGTCTCGCGCCGCCGGCGTTCCCGAGATCAGCC
>JAXGNF010000071.1:0-13402 GCA_040768135.1 Thermoleophilia bacterium
CACCCCGTTGATCTTCAGGCTTATTCTCGCGAGTCTCATCTTCCCTTCCTATCTCCTCTTAGAAATAGCCCCTTTTCTCGACACCAGCGATGCCGTCTCCCCGCCCGGTTAGTCTATCGCACCGCCGTTCCGGCCGCATAGACGTTCCGGCAAGCGACGATCGCCACCTGCCTACTGCTCAACTTGAATTGCGCCAAACGCGGTGGTCTGCAACAATCTTGCTAGCTCCTAGCAGATGCCCCAATGATGGGCACGCGAGACGGGGAGAGCCGATCTGATGGAGAAGAACGAACACGCAGCGATGGAGTTCAGGTCAGGGCTCAACTGTGCCCAAGCGGTGTTGGGCGAGTACGTCGAGGAGTTCGGGGCCAGTGCCGACTCGGCGGCTCGGATCGCCTGCGGTTTCGGAGGCGGGATGGGCCACACCGGGGGTACCTGCGGCGCCGTGACGGGGGCCATCATGGTTCTCGGTCTCGCGACCTGTGACTCTGATCCGCGCGATACTGTCTCCAGAATCCGAGTTCACGGTCTCGTTCAGTCATTTCTAGCGGAGTTCAATGCGCGGCATGGCGCCACGGATTGCCGCCGGTTACTCGGATGCGACATCAGTACACCTGAGGGCTACTCCGAGGCCCAGATTTCGGGCCTGTTTGAGACGCGGTGCGAGGTCTACGTGAAGGATGCTGTCGAAATACTGGAGACAATACTCTAGGAACGTCACCCGCGACCACCTCGATGAGCCGACCGAACTCAAGACGAGCGGAGAGCGGCCGAATGCCCTTAGTCGCGAGCAGACAAGCGCTTTCGGATGATATCGAGATATGAACACCAGATCGAACGCTCGAAGGGAGAGGATTCAGATGGCAGACCTCTTTTTGTTGAACATCAATGGCATCCCGAGGAGTGTCTTGGCCGATCCGCAGGAGAACCTGGCCCGAGTACTACGCGAACAGCTTGGACTGACCGGGGTCAAAGTGGGGTGCGACACCGGCCATTGTGGTTCTTGTTCGGTGCTGCTGGACGGCAAGGTCGTTCGCTCGTGCATCATCAGGATGGAAAGGCTGAGCGAGAACGCCGAGATCGTGACCATAGAAGGGATCGGCACTCCCGAGAACCTACATCCACTCCAAGTAGCGTGGATCAACCACGGTGGGGTCCAGTGCGGCTTCTGTTCGCCCGGTTTCATCGTCTCGGCCTACGGACTCTTAGCCGAGAACCCCAACCCCACTCGCGAGGAGGTGCGGGACTGGTTTCAAAAACACCGCAACGTCTGCCGGTGTACAGGCTACAAACCGCTCGTCGACTCGGTGATGGAAGCGGCGAAGGTCCTAAGGGGAGAGGCTACCATCGAGGACATCAGCGCCCGCGCAAAACCGGACAAGGACGGGCGCATCTGGAACACCCACTATCCGCGTCCGTCGGCGGTGGCCAAAGTTACCGGCACCTGTGACTACGGGGCGGACCTCGGGCTCAAGCTGCCCAAGGATACGCTGCAGATCGCCCTGGTTCAGCCTAGAGTCTCGCATGCCAACATCCTCTCTGTCGATACCGCTGAAGCCGAGAAGATGCCCGGTGTGCACAGCGTAGTGACGCACAAAGACGTCCCCGGCACCAACCGGATATCCGGTCTGCTCACCTATCCCTGGAGCAAATGCGACGGTAACGAGCGGCCCATCCTCTCCGACGCGAAGATCTTCCAGTATGGCGACGTCGTCGCCATGGTGCTCGCGGATACAAAGAAGCAGGCCGAAGCGGCTGCCAAGAAGGTCAAGGTCGAGTTCGAGAAGCTTCCTGCCTACATGAACTGCCTCGATGCCGCCGCTGAGGACGCCATCGAGATCCATCCCGGCACACCCAATGTGTTCTTTGAGGTCGACCTCAAGAAGGGGGATCATGAACGCATAGACGAGCTCATGAAGAACGCCCCGTACGTGGTCGAAGGCGATTTCTACACTCAACGTCAGCCCCACATGACCATTGAGCCGGACGTGGGTTTTGCCTACACCGACTCCGACGGGGTGGTCACGGTGCATTCGAAGAGCATCGCCCTCTACATGGCTCATCTGCAGATCTGTGAAGGCCTAGGGCTGGAGCCCGAGAAGCTAAGACTCATACAGAACCCGCAGGGCGGCAACTTCGGCTACAAGATCGGACCCACTCTGGAAGCGCTGTGCGCCGTGGCCACCATGGCGAGCGGCCGCCCCTGCTACCTCGAATACAACTACGAGCAACACATGGTCTACACGGGCAAGCGGGCTCCCTGCTATTCGCACATGAAGGTCGCCGCCGACGAAGACGGCAAACTCGTGGCCATGGATTTCGATCTCATCATGGACCACGGAGCCTATTCGGAATTCGCCGATGAGTTGTTGACCAAAGCCTGCCGGTACAGCGGCGGAGGCTTCTTCATCCCTGCTCTTCGTGGTCACGGCCGGACGACATTCACCAACCACACTTGGGTCTCGGCCTTCCGAGCCTACGGCGGGCCGCAAGGCGCGTTCTCTACCAACCTGATGATGGACGAGTTGGCCGAAAAATGTGGGCTCGACACCTGGGAGTTCATGAATCGCAACGTTCTTCGCGATGGTGACACCCTGGGAACCGGGGAGGTGCAAGACGTCTACCCGCTGCCGCAGCTCATGCAAATGATCAAACCCCACTATGAGGAAGGAACCAAACGCTGCGCACAGCTCTCCACGGCTGAGAAAAAGCGTGGAGTGGGGCTCGCGGTCGGCATATACAACGTCGGCAACGATGCCGCCGACCTGGCTGATTCCGACATAGAGCTCAATCCTGACGGATCGGTGACCATCTACAACACTTGGGAAGACCCAGGACAGGGTGGTGACATTGGGACCCTTACCACCGCCCACGAAGCGCTCAGACCACTGGGGTTGGCACCGGAACAGATCCACCTATACATGAACGACACTATGCGCTGTCCTGACAGTGGCGCCGCTGCCGGTAGCCGCTCCCAGTACATGGTGGGTAACGCCATCGTCGATTCCTGCAACCAGCTCATCGCCGCGATGACCAAAGCCGACGGCACCTATCGCTCCTACGACGAGATGGTCGCCGAGGGCATCCCCACCAGGTACCACGGACACTTCTCGGCCGCTCCCCTGTGCGGCACTCCCGACGAGAAGACCTTCCAGTTCAGCCCCTACGGACCTGTACCCACCATGCAATGGGGAGTCTTCATGGCTGAAGTGGAGGTCGAGACCGCCACCGGCAAGACGCAGGTCGAGAACATGACCCTAGTATGTGACGTTGGCGTCATCGCCAACCGGCAGGCCGTGGAAGGTCAGATGTACGGAGGATTGGTGCAGGGCATTGGACTGGCACTGTCTGAGGACTTCGAAGACCTCGACAAGCACACCAATCTGATCGCAGGGGGAATCCCCTTCATCAAGGACGCCCCTGATGCGCTGGTCGTCGAGTTCCTGGAGACTCCCAGGCCGACGGGCCCGTTTGGGGCAGGTGGGTGCGGAGAGCTTCCCCTCTATGCGCCGCATGCAGCCATAATCAACGCCATCTATCACGCGTGTGGAGTACGGATAACCAGCCTGCCTGCGCGCCCGGAGAAAGTCCTGGCGGCTTTGAAGGCCATGTGAGACAGCCCCAAGAACGGATGGACCCCCGCGAGATCCAGCAACTAGAAGAGCTGTGTGTCCAAGATGATGCTCCTTGGTGCCAAGCTAAGTGTCCATTGCACGTCGATGTCAGGGGCATGCTGGAAGCACTCGCCCGGGGAGATTTCCAGGCAGCCGCGGGCATCTACGGCAGAAGGGTGTTGTTCCCCGCAATACTCAGTCGGGTCTGTGACCAGCCGTGCAGAGCGGTCTGCAAAAGAAATGAGGCGGGTGAGGCCCTCAACATAGGACTCCTTGAGCGAAGCTGTGCTGAGTACGCCGGTTTCGCTCCGGCGTCTGTGAAGGATGGCCCCCGTAGGTCGGAGCGTGTCGCCGTGGTTGGTGGCGGCCTCAGTGGCCTCAGCGCAGCCGTAGAGTTGGTGAAGAGACGCTATGAAGTGACTCTGCTTGAGGCGTCGGACAGTTTGGGCGGTAGACTCCGGTCGGTCGCTCCGGATGCCCTCCCCGTCGAGGTCATGGACGAAGAGATCGGCCGCGCTACCGAGGGCGTCATCGAGGTTCATTACGGCACGCGTCTGGGCCCGGACGTCTCCTTGGCCAACCTGTTGGAGCAATACGACGCCGTATACCTTGGCGTAGGCGGGCTGAGTACCGCTGCCCTGGATGTCGACCCGGAGGTGCATCAAGCGATTGCTGCCGGCATCGATCCGGTGACGTTCGCTACGTCGTTATCGGGAGTCTTTGCCGGCGGTGACCTGCGAAGCGGGGCGGAGACGGTCCCCCAGAACGGCGGCGGACACGACGCCGGCTATTCCCCTGTCACTTCGATATCAGACGGACGCCGTGCGGCCATCTCCATCGATCGCTTCCTCCGAGGCGAATCGCTAACCTCCCAACGCGATGGCGAAGGGCCGCACGACACTCGTCTCTTCACGAACCTCACCGGCGTCCAGCCGCGAGACGCCATCTCCCCCACAGGACCAGGCGGCGGGTACAACAAAGAGGAAGCGGTTGCCGAAGCCGGTCGATGTCTACAGTGCCAGTGCTTGGAGTGTGTGAAGGCCTGCGTCTATTTGGAGCACTTCAAAGAATACCCAGGAAGATGTATCCGCAAAGTGACCAAAAACATCACCAGCCTGCCCGGAAAGAGCTATCGGACAGAGACGCCTTTCATCAACGCGTGCAGCCTGTGCGGATTATGCGGCGCGGTCTGCCCCACCGATCTAGACATGGGCTTCGTGAATAGAGAGGCCCGGAAGATCATGTGGAGCAAGCGCATCATGCCTCCCGCCATCCATCATTTCGCCATCGCCGACATGGATGCGAGCAACACCGGCCCCGAGGCTATTGCCCGTAACCAACCGGGCTACAACTCGAGCACCTACCTTTTCTTCCCGGGGTGCCAACTTTCCGCCTCGGCTCCGGGCCACGTAGAGCGCATGTACCTGCATCTCACCAACAGGCTACGGGGCGGAGTCGGGTTGATGCTGGGTTGCTGCGGAGCTCCAGCCGCGTGGGCCGGACGCGATGATCTATTTCAGCAGGTGCTCGAACGGTTCGTGCACCGATGGGAGGAGATGAGTCAACCTCGTATCATCCTTGCCTGCCCTACCTGCTCACTGATGTTCAAGAAGAGTCTGCCCGCCCTCCCGACCCTATCTCTATGGGAAGTGCTGGATGAAGAAGGCCTACCCGATGATACGCCACGCGGGCGAGGTGAAGTCCTGGCCGTACACGATGCCTGCACCGCGAGGGGCGCCCCGGAGATTCAGGACGGCGTACGGAACATCGTACGAGAACTCGGCTATCAGATCGAAGAACTCCCGTACAGTCGCAGTATGACCAAGTGCTGCGGATACGGAGGCCTGATGTACGTGACCGACCGCGCCGTCACCGATAAGGTGATCGAGTCGCGGATAGCTGAAAGTCCCTCAGACTACCTTGCCTATTGCAGCAACTGCCGGGATTTCTTCGCGGAGAAGGGCAAGACTTCGCACCACATTCTCGATCTCATCTTCGAGGGCTGCACGGTGGGAGCCGCGCCCAGATCCGGCCCCACACTGTCGCAACGCCGCAGCAACCGCCGCAACCTCGCCGCGAAGCTGCTCGTCGAACTATGGGGGGAGCCCATGCCCGAACCAGAAGCGCACAGTACTCTCAAGTTACGCATACCGCCGGATGTGGCCAACCGGATGGAGAGGGATTTCATCCTTGTTGAGGATGTCCAGAGGACGATCCATCACGCGGAGAGCACAGGAAACAGACTCGAAATCCCCGGAGAAGGACGATTTGTGGCGCACTACCGGCCGTCGCTGGTCACATACTGGGTAGAATATGCCCCTTGGGGGGACGAATATGAGGTGTTCAACGCCTACTCCCATCGCATGCAGATCGTGAAGGATACGGGGCAGTGAGTGCCGATAATCCCCGCCCGCCGACGGCGGGCGGGGAGCAAACCCCGCTAATATGTAGCCGCCATCAGGTTCCCCTCGAGCCCGGCAAGGTCGACCTGACCTACCAGGGGCATACCTTCCCTGTGGAGGCGCTCTGCTGCCCTGTGTGCGGTCTCGCCTTCATCCCCGAAGACCTGGCGAGGGGCCGCATGCGCGAAGTCGAACAAACCCTTGAGCAGAAATGACAGCTACGTCTGATCACAGCAGAGGCGCTCCGGACTCAGCCCATATTTGGCATCCTTACGAGTCGCCGGCTATGCTCGCTGCCACGGGAGACACCATACGACCGGGAGGATTCGCCCTTACCGAACGGGCACTCGACCTGTGTGCCTTCAAGCCGGGCGACTGTGTGCTTGACGTCGGTTGCGGTATGGGGGCCACCGTCGAGCTACTGACCCGCCGTCACCACCTGCTCGCTCTAGGCATCGATCGTTCTTCAACCTTGGTGTCGCGTGGCCTGGAGCGCTGTCCGGATCTGCCTCTCCTGGTGGCCGACGCCGCCAGATTGCCGCTTTCCAACGGCCGGATGGACGGGGTGTTCATGGAATGCGTGCTCTCCATCACCGGAGTTGCGGAGCCCGTCCTCGCGGAGGTCCACCGCGTCCTCAAGGAAGAAGGAAAGCTGATACTGACCGATATGTACCTACGGGAGAAACCGAACGACGCCGCCAACCCGCTCGAGAACTCGGACGACTGTGGTGATTCCGACTCCGAACGGTTCTCAAACGACAGCGCGCCCGGGTCTTGTCTGACCGGTGCCCTCCCTAGGAGCGAAGTCGAGCGGCGGCTGGCACGGACCGGCTTTCGGATCTCGACCTGGGAGGATCATACCCATTTCCTCAAGAGTCTGGCCGTCGAGATCATCTTCAAGTACGGTTCGCTTTCGGACTTCTGGGCCGAAGTATGCAGCACTGGCGGCGGACGGACTCCGGCTCCGCCAAACGCGATCCACAAACGACTCGGGTATTATCTCGCCGTTGCGACCCGCTGGTGAGACGGATGCTGATGGATGACCAAAACCGAACCCGCGAACTCGACCTACCGCCGACCGAGAGCCTCTGTCCGCAGTGCTTCGAACGCATCCCCGCCTACCGGGTGCGCGAGAACGGGGATGTCTACCTCATCAAGACCTGTCCGGAGCACGGTCAATCGAGAACGATCATTTGGCGAGGCGCGCCCGACTACGGGTCTTGGTCACGGACCAAACCCCTGAACCGTCCCTCCGTCACCCAGACCGGGGCGGATCGAGGTTGTCCGCTGGACTGCGGTCTCTGCCCCCGACATGCCCAACAAACCTGCTGTGTGCTCCTAGAACTCACGGCCCGCTGCGACTTAGGCTGCCCGGTGTGCTTCGCCTCGTCCGGCGATACATCGGCGCCCGACCCTGGTCTCGACGAGATCGAAAGCTGGTTCCGCCTGCTAAAAGAAGATGTAGGGTTCTGTAACATCCAACTGTCGGGCGGAGAGCCGACCATGCGCGACGACCTACCTCAGATCATTGCGATTGGTCGAGATATGGGGTTCTCGTTTTTCCAACTCAATACCAACGGTCTCCGTTTGGCCGCTGAACCCGGCTATGCCGGACGATTGCGAGAGGCGGGGCTCTCGACGGTGTTCTTGCAGTTCGACGGGGTTGACGACGATGTATACCTCGCCACCCGAGGCGCTGAGTTGCACAGTCAGAAGGAGGCGGCCGTCACAGCCTGCGCGGAGGCGGGATTGGGCATCGTCCTTGTCCCCACCCTTGTCCCTGGCGTCAACACCGACCAGATCGGGCAGATCATCGACTATGCCCTGCGGAGGCTGCCACACGTACGAGGGGTGCACTTCCAACCCATTAGCTACTTCGGCCGCTATCCGGAGGCACCGAGCGATGGCGCTCGTTACACGCTGCCCGAGTTGATGAGAGACATCGAGATGCAGACAAACGGACGCATCCCTGCCGACAGTCTCTATCCGTCCGGCTGCGGGCATTCTCTCTGCTCCGTTTCCGGAGACTATCTGCTTCTGACGGACGGAACGGTCCGCACGTTGACCGATCGGACGACGCCCCGGTCATGCTGTGGTGGCGGAGAAAACACCGCCGGAGGAGAGGCTGCCGTCACACGGGGAAGCACTGTATATGAGACGAGTACCATCAAAGAGCCGCGGACTACCGGGCAGAAGAACGTCGCTGAGCGGGCGAAGACCCCTGTCCCGACAAACGTGGCTCGATGGCAGAACCCTATCGAATCGCAACGCCGCTTCATCGCCCGACGCTGGTCTTTGAGTAGCATTTCCGCTGCCCAGCGAGAGGCTGCCGATAGAGACGAGGCGGACACGCGAAAGGAAGCAGCCGCAGCCGCTCAGAGCGAGGCAGCCATACGGGAACAGGTGACTGCCGCTTCGCACAGAGATCCGGAGAACGGGGCGACCCGATGCTGCTGCGCGAGCGGGCGATCTGAGGAGACCGTCATGAGCCTCGACGACTTCCTTGAGAGAGTACGCGGCTACAGTTTCACCATCACGGCCATGGCCTTTCAAGACGTCTGGACCCTCGATCTGGAGCGCCTGCAGAACTGCCATCTCCACGTGGTTGCTGCGGGAGGGAGGATCGTCCCCTTCTGCGCATATAACCTCACCGACGCCGACGGCACTCCCTTACACCGGCCGGTGAGAAGAACCACCCAGGCTGAGCCATCATCAAGAGTCGAAGTACGCCAGGGACCTTACGGGCGGAGCAGTGACCGATCCGATGCCACTCATGACTGAGCAGATACCGCTTACTCCCCTCGAAGCCTGGATAGCCACAAAGATCGACACCAAAGGAAGACCGCTCCGTCTCGATCACCTCCGCACCCACCAGTTGGCAAAGCTGAATGAGACCCTCTCCCGAGTGCAGAGGCGCAGCACCTTCTACCGCCGGCTACTCGGCGAATCCGAAGTTGGGCTCTCCACCCTTGAAGACCTCGCCGATCTGCCCTTCACCACCGCCGACGATCTTAGAGCCGCTCCCTTCGACTTCCTCTGCGTCAGTCAGAATGAAGTCGAAAGGATCGTGACACTCCCGACTTCGGGTACCACCGGCCCTCCGAAAAGGATATTCTTCACCGTCGACGACCAAGAGTTAACGCGGGACTTCTTCCACCACGGCATGTCGACCCTCGTCGGTCCAAACGACCGCGTCCTCATTCTTCTCCCGGGCAGCCTGCCCGGTAGCGTCGGCGACCTCCTGAAAGAGGGCTTGGAGCGGATGAGTGTGTGTGCGGTGCCGCACGGTCCGGTGACTGATCCACAATACACCCTCGACGTCATCCGCAAGGAGAGGATCACCGCCCTGGTGGGCATCCCAATTCAGGTACTCGCATTGATCAGGCTGGGCGAAGCCTCTGGGCGTCCACGTCCGAATGCCATGAAAAGCATTCTTCTAAGTACCGATCGCGTGCCCCATGCCGTGGCTAAGATGATAAGGGACGTCTGGAAATGCGACGTCTATAACCACTATGGAACTACTGAGATGGGATTGGGTGGAGGCGTCGATTGCCGGGCTTTCAGCGGCTACCACATGCGGGAAGCCGATCTCTATTTCGAGGTCATCGACCCGGCGACCGCACGACCGGCAACGGAGGGAGAGGCCGGTGAACTTGTTTTCACCACCCTTACGCGCACTGCCATGCCTCTCATCCGCTATCGTACCGGCGACATCAGCCGGGTCATCCCCGGACCGTGCCCTTGTGGTACGGTGCTTAGACGTTTGGCTCACGTGGACACCCGTCTGGTAGGTGGCATCGTCTTTGCCGGCGGAGAGACCCTCCGCCAAAGAGATTTCGATGAGGCCCTCCTCCCGATAGACGGATTGATCGATTTTCGGGTACGGTTCAAGGAGAGACCGAAGGGGGCAACCCTAGTGGTCGAGGTCTTATTCTTGTCCGCAGACTCGAGGACGGGTAAGGAAGAGGTCCTTCGTGCACTTCGCGCCATCCCCGAACTTGGCGCCCAGATGGCTCGACGGCAGATCGAGGTCGAAGTGCTCGACTGGGATGCCCGCCACGAGAACCGGTCGGGCACAGCCAAGAGGCAGATAACCCATATAGAGGAGGACATTGGATGAACGTGGAGACGGCCAGGGCCGCTCTCCCTCTCCTTGAGCAGGGAGCGGCCTTTGCTTGGGTCACCATCCTTGAGACCAGCGGGTCCTCACCCCGTCACACCGGAGCGGCCATGCTTGTCCGAGCAGACGGCACCATCGCAGGGACGATCGGTGGTGGTCCCCTGGAGGCCGCCTTCATCGAGCGTGGTGTCCGGATGATCGACGAAGGCGGGGTCTCGATAGAGCACTTTGATTCCGCCGGGCTCGGCATGACATGCGGCGGAGGGGGAAGTGTGCTGGTCGAGAGAATGGACCCGGAGCGATCGACGGTGCGGGAGCTTCTCACAGGACTAGTCGAACTGTTCGAGAGAGGAGGGAAGGGCTGGCTGCTCACCGTTCTTCCTGAGGTCCAGGGCCCATCCGCGCTCGTGCGCAGGTGTCTCATCGGCTCCGATGGATCTCTCGCCGGCGACCAGATCGCCGACCCCGAGACTCTCACGACACTTGTGAGACGTGGAGGTACCTACGACCGTATAGCGGGAGCGGTGGGCGATCCGATCCGAACCCATGTGCAACCGATCGGAGCCCGGGGATCAGCGTACGTTTTCGGAGCCGGACACTGCGGCGAGAGGCTCGTGCCCATTTTGAGCGGCATCGGTTTTTTCACAGTGATCATCGACGACCGTCCCGACTTTGCCTGCCAAGAGCGCTTCCCGACGGCCGACCGCATCGTGACCCCGGAGTCATTCGATGGCGTGGTCCCGACATTGCCCATCGACGGGGACAGCTATCTAGTCATTGTCACCCGCGGCCACAGCCACGACACAAACGTGTTGGGACAGGCTCTGGGGACTCAGGCCCGCTACATAGGCATGATAGGGAGCAGGACGAAGGTCGCGGAAGCGTTTCGCGTTCTTGGTGAGCGGGGTTTTTCACAGGATGATTTGGCCAGGGTGCATGCGCCCATCGGACTGTCTATTGGCGCGGAAACACCCGAGGAGATCGCCATCAGCATCGCGGCGCAGATCATCCAAGTGCGGGCGTCCAAAGACGGATGATAGTGATCACAGGATGATAGTGATCCCGCACCTCCAACCGCCGCCGTTGGGCAAGAGAGGCAAAAAAGGGGGCGAGCGCAGATGAGCCATCCTGGGGGGATGGCTACCGTGATCCTTGCGGCGGGCAGGTCGTCACGCATGGGGACACCCAAGCCGCTGCTACCCTTAGGTTCGAGATCGCTGATTGAGCGCGTGGTCGAGACAGTCTCCCGCGCAGGAGTCAACGACATCGTGATCGTGACCGGCCACGAACCCGAGACGCTGGCCCGGGCTCTCAGCCGTCTACCAGTGCGGACCGCCCACAACCCCCAATACGACCTAGGTATGTTCTCGTCGGTCCGGGCCGGGGTCGCAGCCTTGAGACCAGACGTCGAGGCGTTCTTCGTGCTACCCGCCGACTGTCCTTTGGTGAGGACTCAGGTATTGGAGAGACTAATCGACGAATTCCGCGCCGCGCGCGAGACCGTGACCGACGCCACAAGGGACACCGCCAACGGAGCCGTCTGCCACACACCGGGGCGGACATCGGCCCACGCGTCGCGGTCCGCGCCCGGCATATTCCACGCCACCTGCTGCGGACTCCGAGGCCACCCCCCGCTTCTTGCCAACCACTACCGGGGGGCCCTGTTGGACACGAGCCCAAACGACAACCTGCGGAGTTTCTTTCTTGGACACGCAGAGGATGAAGTTGAAGTAGAAGTTGAGGATCTAACCATCCTCTTCGATATGGACACCCCGGACGACTATGCTCGACTCCGCCGCTTCGCCGCGATCCTAGAACAAGGGGAACATCGGCGAGATCGCAGAAGCACGACGACAAGAGTCCCCAGCGCATCGGCGTCCTCGGTCCTTTCAGATGACGACGCCCTCCACCTCTTGCGGGTGCTGGATGTGCCCGAACGAGTAGTCAGGCACTGCCGGGCCGTCGCCCAGGTCGGTGCCGCTCTGGCAACGGCGTTGCTGCCTCATCAGCCCAGTCTCAATGTAGACCTAGTCCGCAGCGCGGGCCTACTCCACGATATCGCCCGAGCATCGACGACGCCGCGCCAACACGCCCAGGTCGGGGCGAGGCTCTTGGCCAACCTAGGGTTGTCACAACTGAGCGCCATCATCGACGTCCACATGGTTCTGCCGTCGGAGCAAGTGGATACACCGGCCGTGTCCGAGGCCCAGCTTGTCTATCTTGCCGATAAACTGGTGGCTGAGGACAAGGTTGTCACCCTAGAAGAGAGGACCACGCGAACCCTTGCTAAGCTGGGCGGTGCCGCCACGCCCCCAGAAGCTCGCGAGGGCATACGGGCGAGGATGGAGACCGCCCAACGGATCTACGCCAGAGTGGAGAGGCTCCTCGGTCATCCGCTCATTGAAGTCCTGAACGAGATCTCTATCGAGAGTCCGATCACGACGATGAGCCAGGCCCATCCAACGGTACATACACAAGAGACAACCGGCATAGCCAACCACCGATCCTCCACAGAAAAGCTCGTGTACTTGGTCAGACACGCTCAACCAGAGCTCCCCGACAACCGCAGACGTTTCGTAGGAACCTCCGATCCCCCCCTCAGCGCGACCGGGATTGAGCAGGCTCGACGGCTGGCGGACGAATTACGCCCGCTCAAGTTCGACTCCGCATACAGTAGCGACCTACGACGCTGCCTTCAAACGGCCGCCATCATAACCGAAGACGCCAACCCCCCAGTCCCGATACGGCCGACTCCCCAGTTGCGCGAGATCGACGCGGGTCGGTGGGAGTGGTTGACGTTCGAGGAGGCGGAGATCAACTACCCGGAGGAGTACGAAGAGCGCGAGCGCGATCTCGTCGGGTATCGCTTCCCAGGCGGCGAGAGCTTCCAGGACCTGCGCGAACGGGTACTTCCGGCATTCTTTGAAATCCTGGACGGGGGAGGCACAACCATCCTCGTTGTGGCTCATCTCGGCGTCAATCGAGTGCTTCTCTCTGAGTTCCTGGGCCTGCCACTCGAGGAGTTGTTCTCAGTAAAACTGGGTTACGGCGCCACCACCGTCATCAGAGCCTTGCCCCTGCCCGATGGGAGCCGGAAGATCGAGGTGGTCGCCTGATCCATTACCGGGACCTTCGTACCTGGGACCGGCGTCTGCTTAAAGCGGCATCTTCAATAGTTCCACGTCTTTGACCCAGATTTTCCCGTGCCCCTCTGGTCCGGCCCCCAAAATGAGTACCGCCTGAAGTGTTAGGGTCTCCACAAGAAC
>JAXGNF010000072.1:0-3188 GCA_040768135.1 Thermoleophilia bacterium
TCCCGCCCAACTCTTGAGGCACGATGTCGCAGGTGCTGCCTGCGCACTCTCCGCCTGCCAATTCCACCTCCAGGGTGACGTGTCCCACCCCGAACTCGCGGGCGAGCATGTCCTTGATAGAGGCGAGGAGGGTCCCGGTTTGGGAGAGGGCTGTATCTTCGGCTTCTACGTGGGCGGAGAGGGCCAAGTCGTTTGATGAGATGGACCAGATGTGCAGGTCGTGCACTCCTTTCACGCCCGGCACGGCTAGAATCGCCTGCTCCACCTGGGCGAACTCCACTCCTTCGGGGGTTCCCTCCATAAGGATGTTGACCGTGCTACGCACAATGCCGAAGGCCTCCCGCGTAATCCACAGTGACACCAGGATCGACACGATGGCGTCTGCGTAGTTCCAGTTCCACAAGTAGACGACAAGCCCACTCAGCATGACGCCAAAGCTGACACCGGCGTCGCCCACCAGATGGAGGAAGGCGGCTCGGAGGTTGAGATCGCGGTGGTAGGAGCGAAGCAGGAACGCGGCAAACGCATTGATCACCAGCCCCCCGGCCGCGAAGGCCATGACCCACATCCCTTCCACCATTTGCGGGTCGAAAAGGCGACGGGCGGCCTCCACGATGATGTACACCGAGATGGCGACCAACACGGCGGAGTTGAACAGGGCCACCAAGATCTCCGCCCGCTTGTACGCGAAAGTGCGCTTAGGAGTGGCGCCGCGACGACCCAGCCGGACGGCCCAGAGGCTGAGTCCAAGAGCGACCACATCGCTCAGATTGTGCGCCGCGTCGGAGAGGAGACCGAGGCTGTTGGCGACGATTCCGCCGACGATCTGGAGCAGCGTGATAAGCAGATTGAGCGCAAGGCTTAGAATGAGGCGCGCGTCCGGTGCCGCGGCAAGCCCGGGGCTATTATGGATGCTGCTTGACCTGTTCGCAGCATCAGGGCTTCCGCTGGGCTCTGCAGGCAAGTTCAAAGGCCGGTCCCCATCCGGACTCTCGGACTTATTCCCGGACGAGCTACTGTTCGCAAGATCGTTCATGGTAGGTGATTGTAGCCTTGTTGCGCGTGATGACCGTGCGAACGGGCCTCTCAGGCTACTACGATCTCCTCGCCCACCCGAAGGGTGCGGTATCGATCGCCAAGGGCCTGACTGAATACCTCCAAGGTCCAGTCGCAACTGTCGTGGGCCGACAACGCGACCAGTCCGAGATCGAGGTTGGCCAGACGGTCCGCCGCCTCTCGGGCCTCGGCGCGGGTTATCCGTTGCCAGGGGAGCTTGCCGTTGCCGATGATGTTCTGCCCGCCCTTGCCCACGCGCGAGCCGGTCACGGGGAAGTGCAGGCCTCCCAGTACCGCATACAAGGGGACCCCGGTGACCGCCTGTGCCCGTTCGATCATGCGTTTGAGGGAAGGGTGCCCGCAGCCGACGATCATCACCGCGCCCTTATCGGCGACGTTGACAAGCAGAGTCTGCTCGAACACGGGGCCGGTGAGCCAGATTGCCTTCATGATAGGACCTCCGCTCGCCACCCCGCGGGCCAGCCTCTGCGGCTCAGTAATCGTCTCGATTTGTGCCGACGGATGCGTCATGGGCTGAGGTACAAATGCCGGTATGCCGCGGAGGTGTACCGGTTCGGCTGAGAGGCCGAAGGTCTCGCGCGCCTGGCGGCCGATGCCTCCTACATGGTCGAGATGAAGGTGGGAGATGAATACGGCGTCGAGGTCGGCAACCGACACTTCCAAGGCTTCCATATTCCGAAGCAAAGGGGAGGGATGCTCGTTGTGCCGGTTCCAGCCCACGTCGAACAAGATCCTCGTGTCGTCGGCCTTGACGAGATACGACACTCCCGGCTCGGTAGCGCATCGCTCGTCGACTGCGTAGTGCTCGACTAGGGGCAGAATGGAGAGATGATCGACCGTTCCCAGTTCGGTGAGCAGTCTGGGTCGATAGGCTTCCCAGCGGCGGTCGGCCTCACGTTCGTCCCGGAGGAAGCTGAGCACGGTTAATGGTCGGGCGAGGCCGGAGGCCGCCCAATAGGTTGCGTACCTGGCTTCTGTCGCGCGCCTGATAGCGTCTAAGCGGTTCACGGTGACTCCTCCCCTCGCCGGCTCGCGAAAAACTCTTGAAGCAGCGCGGAGGCTGGGGCCGCCATAAGCCCTGCCCGCACCTCGGGGTGGTGGTTGAGGGCGGGGTGGTCGACGATGTTCAGGATACTGCCCGCTGCTCCGGCTTTGGGGTCGTCGGCTCCATAGACCAGCCGGGCGATGCGGGCAAGGACTATGGCGCCCGCGCACATAGCGCAGGGTTCAAGGGTGACGTATAGCGTCGCGTCCCTGAGACGCCATCCGCCGGTGATGGCGGCACCATCACGGAGTACCAGCATCTCAGCATGAGCGGTGGGGTCATGGCGCCGTTCGCGTTCGTTGCCACGAACTGACACGACTTCCCCATCGACGACCAGTACGGCCCCTACCGGCACCTCTCCCCGTTCCGCCGCGAGCTCTGCCTGCTCGAGGGCAATTGCCATGAAACGCAGGTCTTCCGTCTGCGAAGCCATGACCGCCTCCTGCCCTTTTGTCTGTCGTATCTATGTGCATGATACAGGGGGTATGTCCGGCCGGTCTCACGCAGTCCCGAGTCTGCGCACCTCGCTGAGCGTGCCGTCTTCGTACAGGATATGAAGGCTTCGCACGGTATCTTCGCGTATGTCGAGGTAAATGACGGCTACTCCGTTTTGGGGCGCGGCGAACTCGATGGCCTGTCTGGTAATAGAGAACTTGCGGAAGATGACATAAGCCACCGTCGCCAGAAGTATGATTGCACCGGTGATGGCTGGAACTAGCATGGGACCCCCTTCGGTCTGGGCGCATCACTGTGCTACCGAGCATACCGGACGTGTCGGACAGGGAGGAGGGAGGCCCGCGACGGACGAGCCGCCGATGTGGCAGGCGGCCAGCGTGCGGTGGAAGGGTTCGGCATCATAGGGTTGCGACCTCCGGACCGGCCCTTCTCGATGAAACAAAAAGCGAGTCCCGAGCGGACTCGCTTTGTGCCTTTCAACAGTCCTCACTGTGTTCCCGCTTCACGGTACTCCGCGGCCATTTACCTCCGCGTTTCCTCTGCGGGCCCCTTTGTGAGCACCTCAGACACCGCGTCTGAACTCTCGGGACTCTACACACCATTCTAACGC
>JAXGNF010000072.1:3288-5567 GCA_040768135.1 Thermoleophilia bacterium
TAACGGATGGCGGCCTTGCGGATGTACGAGTCGTCGAACTCACTCGACTTGCCGGCGGGGGTGTTCACCACCAATTGGATCTCCCCATTCTTGATCGCGTCCTCGATGTTGGGCCGTCCCTCATGTAATTTCAGGATGGGTTCGGACTGGATCCCCTGCTCGGCAAGAAAGGCATGGGTTCCTTCTGTGGCTCGGATCTTGAAGCCCAGGTCATAGAAACCCCAGGCAGCCGGCAACACCTGTTGTCTATCGCGTTCAGCCACAGTGATGAGCACGGTCCCTTCGAGGGGGTGGGTCTGTCCGGCCGCCTCTTCGGCTTTGGAGAAAGCCAGCCCAAAGGAGTCGTCCATCCCCAGAACCTCCCCCGTTGAGCGCATCTCGGGCCCCAGCAGCGGATCGACCTCCGGGAACATGTTGAAAGGAAAGACCGCTTCTTTCACCCCGAAGTAGGGGATGGTCTTGTGCTCCAGACCGAGGTCGGCGAGCTTCTCTCCGAGCATCAGCCGGGTGGCGAGGGCGGCCATCTGCACGTTACAGACCTTACTCACAAGAGGCACCGTGCGCGAAGCCCGGGGGTTCGCCTCAAGGACATAGACCATGTCATCAAGGATGGCGTACTGCATGTTCATCAGTCCCACTACGCCCAACTCGACGGCGATACGTCTGGTGTACTCGTTGATGGTGGCAAGCTGCTCGTCCGGAATGGACACCGGCGGGATCACACAGGCGGAGTCACCAGAATGGACTCCGGCATACTCGATGTGCTGCATGACTGCGGGCACGAAGGCGTCGGTCCCGTCGGACAAGGCATCGGCCTCGCATTCCATGGCGTTTTCGAGGAAGCGATCGATGAGAATGGGGCGCTCCGGGGTCACATCTACCGCGGCCGCTACGTAGCGCGTCAGCATCTCTTCGTCGTGGATGATCTCCATCCCACGTCCGCCCAGCACGTAACTGGGCCGGGCGATCACCGGGTAACCGATCTTTTCGGCTACAGTCTGGGCCTCCTGCACCGAGGTTGCCATCCCTGCCTCAGGCATAGGGATTCCCAGGCGCTCCATCATGATACGGAAGCGATCCCGATCCTCGGCCAAATCGATGGTCTCGGGAGAGGTGCCGATGATGGGCACACCGGCCTTCTCCAGTTCCCGGGCGATGTTGAGGGGCGTCTGTCCGCCGAACTGGACTATGACGCCTTCGGGCCGTTCTTTCTCATAGATGGCAAGGACGTCTTCGACGGTGAGGGGCTCGAAGTACAGTCGGTCGGAGGTGTCGTAGTCGGTTGAGACCGTCTCAGGATTGCAATTGACCATAATCGATTCGAAACCGGTCTCTCGTAAGGCGAAGGCGGCATGAACGCAGCAGTAGTCGAACTCGATGCCTTGGCCTATGCGGTTGGGTCCTCCGCCGAGCACCATGATCTTCCGGCGGTCGCTCACCGGGACCACGTCGGACGCGTTGTAGGTGGAGTAGTAGTACGCGGCGTCTTCCACCCCACTCACAGGGACGGGTTGAAAGCCGTGTTTCAGGCCAAGGGCCAGACGTTGAGCGCGGATCTGTCCTTCGGGGATGCCGGTGAGTTTGGCCAGATAGAGGTCGGCGAAGCCGTCTTTCTTGGCGCGGGTGAGGAGGTCGTCGGGGAGGGCGGCCCGCGGCGGGTCCGCGTCGGGTGAACCGGCCACGTTGGTACCGGCGCCGGGGCCGGAAGTTGTCGTGCCCGCCTCGGTGGATGCCGTGTCTGAACCGGAGATCGTCGCGGTCGTCCGTTGCCCGCTCGTTGCCGAGTCCCGCCAGGCCAGGATCTTCTCTTCTAACTCGACCAATTCGCGCATCTGCTCAATGAACCAAGGCTTGATGTGCGTCCGGGCGTAGAGGAGGTCGGTGGCGGCTCCTTTGCGCAGGGCCTCGTACATGATGAAAGGCCGCTCAGTGGTGGGCTCCCTGAGCATCGCGAGGAGTTCGTCCAGCGACCGCTTGTTGAAGTCCTTGGCAAATCCAAGGCCATAGCGTCCGGTTTCGAGGGAGCGGATGGCCTTCTGGAGCGATTCCTTGTAAGTCTTTCCGATGGACATGACCTCGCCCACCGCCCGCATCTGCGTCCCCAACTTGTCTTCAGCGCCACGGAACTTCTCAAAGGCCCAGCGGGCGAACTTGACCACCACATAATCGCCCGCGGGTGTGTATTTCTCCAGAGTGCCGTCGCGCCAGTAGGGGATCTCGTCCAAGGTAAGGCCTCCGGCAAGGAGGGCGCTCACCATGGCGATGGGGAAGCCGGTGGC
>JAXGNF010000072.1:5667-13185 GCA_040768135.1 Thermoleophilia bacterium
AAACAGGCGGTGATCATCTGGTCTTTGGCGTCGCGTACTACTTCTAACTCGAGCTCTTCCCAACCAACCAAGGACTCCTCTACCAGCACCTGTCCCACGAGACTGGCGCGGATGCCGCGCTCGACGATTATCTGCAACTCCTCGCGGTTATAGACCAGACCTCCGCCCGTGCCGCCCATGGTGTAGGCGGGTCTGACAACCACCGGATAGCCCAGCTCGGCGGCTACGGCTGCCGCATCGTCCACCGAGTAGCAGATCTCGCTCCGGGCGGTCTCGATGCCCAGTCGGTCCATGGTCTCCTTGAACGCCAACCGGTCCTCGCCCCGCTCTATTGCTTCGGGGCGCACCCCGATAATGGCCACCCCGTGTTTGTCGAGGACGCCGGAACGATAGAGCTCGGAGGAGAGGTTGAGCCCGGACTGCCCGCCCAAGTTGGGCAGCAAGGCGTCGGGCTTGGAGACGGCGATGATCTCTGCCAAGGTCGCGGCGTTAAGGGGTTCGATGTAGGTCTCGTCGGCCATGACGGGATCGGTCATGATGGTGGCCGGGTTAGAGTTCACCAGCACGATCTCATAACCCAACCCGCGCAGAGCTTTGCAGGCCTGCGTTCCAGAGTAGTCGAATTCGCAGGCCTGGCCGATGACGATGGGGCCGGAACCTATGATGAGCACCTTGTTTATGTCTGGGCGCCTGGGCATGGGGGCCCCTTTCTCGTATGGATGACGATAGGTCGAACGTGCGCCGCCCGACTGAGGTACGGTCGTTACGGCCTGGGGCGCGGGCATCGGCAGAGGCGGCGGCCCTGCAAGATTTTACCGTGCCGAAGTCCCGGCGACACTGGGGCGGAGCGAGGTCGTGGGGAACCCGAAGCCGAGTACGGTGTTGTGGAGAAGTGTATGTGCGGGTAGGGAGCGAGGAGGCACGATGCGATCGCTTATGAAGTGGATGAGCGGGCCGGGACTGGGCTCCGTCGATCGTAGGCGCGCCTGGCAGGACTCGAACCTGCGGCCTTTGGTTTCGTAGTCCAACGTATAAGCCTGCAAATCGGCGTAATTCATAGGTAATAGGTACCAATCAGGTACCAGCTATTTCTTGAGGTGGTAGCTGTTCCTGAGCGAACGCCACGAGCCATAGGTATGATTCGGGTGCATGACGTTCCAACGCTCGTGCAGGGTTGCCCACGTTATCGTCTTATCCTCGGCTCTCTGCGCGTCCACAAACTGCTCGAGGCGCTGTCGCCACGGGCGGTAGCAGGCAGGTTGCCCGAAGAGCTCTTCTCGGGTTTCGCGGTAGAAGTCCCGGAGCTCTTCGGGTGTAGTAAGTAATGGGTCCCTGATCTCTATCGTTATGTACGTCTTCTGCTGTCCGTTGACGAGCGTCCCTCGCCACTTCTCGATAGTGGCCGAGAGCCACGGCGGCGACGGAACCCGATTCGAGAGCAGAAAGCCGACGGCTTCGGCCTCTTCCAAGAAGAGACCCTCCCGGATCTCGGACGCCAGCCGCTTGATAGTGGCGAGTGGGTGCAGGCCACCATAGAAGACTACCGCCTTCGCTCTGTTCTTCACTGGGTAGCTGAGGGCTCGAGGCTGTCGTCTCATCTCCCGCTCTTCGACGGATAACGCCGCCAGATGCTCGAGGAACGGCCCGAGGCCCTTTGCTGGTACAAAACCATCTCCCTGCTCCGGCAGGCCCTCTAGGGCCATCCTGCGGCGCAGACGCAGCATAAGGACGGCGGACTTCTCAGGCGCCGATAGCCCTTCTAAGGTGGCAGGCTCCGACGGGTGTCGGCGGCCCACCGTCGCTAGAGCCCTCTTCTGAAGCGGTCCATAGCGTTGCATCTCTGCCCGCCAAAGGCCCGGCCAGTGCTCGGGCGGGGATGGGCTCTCACGGATCGTCGTCTTCTTAGCACGGCGGCGTGGCGGCCGCGTGTACATCGCCGCAATCTCACGGTAGCGAAGGATGATGTCGACCGCATCCTCAGCGGATAGCGAATCCCAAGCGGCCCTTTCGTCGTCCTCAAGCTGGTCCCATTCGAACGGCTTGGCCCGCTCTTCGCCCGCGTCCGCTAGTAGCTTATCGGCTCGCCGTCGTTCTTTCTGATCCATAGTGCATATCTCCGAACGAGATTTATGAATCCTATACTCGGATTGTAACGCAAGAGCTAGCGTCTAGCAAGAGGAAAAGTGAGGTGATGCCGAGTGAAAATCTTGATCTTGACGCGAGAACGCGAGAAGCGCGGGTTGTCGAAATTCGCATTGGGAAGGATCGCGAACGTGCATCCCGCGACGGTCGGAAAAATCGAGTCCGGCCGTCAGGTCCCCTACGCGCCACAGCTCACCCGGTTGGCGGAGGCTCTCGAGTGGAAGGGCGAACCCCAAGAGCTCCTGGAGGTGGCCGATGATGGAGTGGCTTGATACTAAGCGATTGAGTGAAGAGCTCGGGATTTCCTGTCGAACCGTCGAAGCGTGGCGGATAAGTGGTGACGGGCCGCCCTTCGTGAGACTCGGCCGGTCGCTGGTGAGATATCGGCGCCAGCACGTCGACGAATGGTTGGCAGAACGGTTGTGCCGGTCGACCACCGAAAGCGGGGCAAAAGAATGAGAGCCCGTTGTTTTAGGAGACGCGGGGCTCTCAGGGACAGACTCAGCTTACCCCATGAGGCGGCTAGTTTCGAGGGGTGGCTGGAAGTGCATCATCTCGACCTGCCGGACAAGTCAGAAAGCGAACTCGTGATTGAGCTTGCCCGGATCGCGCGTCTCGTCGCTCGGGATCCAGGCCGGTTTGTTTGGATCGGACCGCATGAGTTTGTGACCGTCCGGCAGTGGGCGGAAGAGCGGTTGGCTCGGATTCGCCAGCTGCTCGAGGCACACACGAAGCCGGAGCCGGAAGCGATCGAGGGGCTTGAGCGGTGGTCGGCATGGACATAGTCGAGTCCCGCCTAAGCGGCCCGCCGTCCCTGACGGAGGTCTTCGGCCGATACAGCATCACTTGGCCGCTATCAGACGGCCTCGAGGTGGTGGTGACTGCCGACCGTTTGCGCGTGCATTCCGACCGGGTGACGGCTTCCGTGCGCGTGGCCGCCACACCGGCCGGGCACGAGACGTTGCATCTGAGTTATTCGACCGTGAACGTCGCAAGCGCTCAGAGTCGCCGCGGCCTGGCCCGCGACCTCGAGGCGCGATTCAAGACGAATGGGCTTGAGTGGGATTCCATCATCGAGGTGAGCAGCCGGATGCTGCTCGAGGCGCTCGAGGCGGGTTCACCGCCTGAACGTCTGACACACACCGAGCACACCCGACCCGAGCATCTGTTGCATCCGCTTGTCTTGGCCGGACTGCCGACGCTTCTGTATTCGCCCGGCGGTCAAGGCAAGAGTTGGGTAGCGATGTTCGTGGCGATCTTGCTAGAGAACGGTATCAACTTCGAGGGCGGAACAGGCCGGCAAGCGAGCACACTCTATTTGGACTGGGAAGTCACACGGCAAGAAGCGGGCCGGCGAGCAACGCTTATCGCCAACGGCCTCAGACGACCAGATATTCGTGTCCCACTCTACCGCCGGTGTGTCCGGCCGTTGGCCGACGAAACGTCGGAACTCGCGAAGATGGTAGCCGAACATGATATCGAACTTGTGATCCTAGACTCGGTGGGACCGGCTTGTGGTGACATCATGGCACCCGACCTCATCATCCGCGCCTTCAACGCGGTCCGGCACATCACCAGCTACACTGGCGCGGCCGCTCTTCTGCTCGGACACACCACCAAAGAAGACCGTAAGCAGGGTAATCAGTACCGGCTGCCGCTAGGTTCTATCTACTTCGAAAACCTGCCTCGTGCTACGTGGGAGCTTCGCTCAGAAGAGGGTGATTCTGACGTGCTCGAGGTTGGACTTTTCAGCCGCAAGAGCAACTTGTGCCGGCCGGAACCCATCGGGCTCAGGTTCACGTTCGAACCCGACGCCGTGAGAGTAGCCACGGCCGCGCCTCGAGATGTTGCCAGCGGCCCGCTAGCTCTTCGTGACCTCATTCTAGGCGAGCTCGAGCACGGCCCAGGCGGCCCGTCTGACCTAGCAGAGGCGATAGGGACCACCCCCGGGATGGTGAGCAAGCTTCTAACCGACCTCAAAGAGCGTGGATTGGTTGCCAACACGGCCCGCGGGAAGTGGGAACTGACAAGTGAGGTTAACAGTGGATAGCAATCTTACCCCGGTAAGAACCATAAATTTTACCGGTAAGGGATGGGTGCGGGTAAGCAATCTTACTTACCCCTCCCTCCCTATAGGAAGGAAGGAAGAAAAAAACCCGACTCTTCACACGTTCTGTGAATCTTACCGGCATCAGTAGAGGTGACATTGTGACTAAGACCGACATCATCATCCCCACGAGCACCACAACCCGACTTACGATCGGCCGTTGGGACGCGCCCTCGGGACGCGTTCTCGTTGCCTTGACGCCCGAGTACCAAGATCAGAAAGGTGAATGGCGACTCGCTCGTAGCTCCGTGAGCGTAGCACCCGCTGATGCTCCGGCATTGGCCGCCGCGATTCTCGAGGTGAGCGCCCGCATCGACGGTGCGCCGATTGATCCGGCGCCTACTGACGCGGATCGCGAATTAAGTCGGCGGCCATGAGCGCGCTGATCGCAGCCTTCGACGCGCTGATTCAAAGCGCCGGACGGCTCAAGGCTGCGCTTGACGAACTGGCAGACGAGGGGCAACAGCGGGGGGAGATAGCGACAAACAAGGATGGACACATCATACGCGATAGTGTCCTGTCACCGGACACTATGTCTCCCGCCACCCTTACCGATCTTGGCATCACCCGACAACAACTGCACGAGGTGCGGGGTGAGATAGAGGGCCACGGCGGCGCGCGTAATTTCAAGGTCGCGTCACCGGACCTTGAACCCGTCACTTTTGCCGACTTTGGCAGTGTCATGTCACAGAACACTAGGCGGTCGCACTCGTGAAAATCACGGTCAGGCCATCCGCCCGCTCAAGCCCGGAGGCCCCGCGTTGGTGCTGGCACGTCCTTCGTAGTGGCCGAAGCCGGGCCTTGGCGTTTGGCATCTGCGAGTCAGAGTCTCAGGCCCGCCTCGACGCTTTGCAGGCGAAGGATCGGCTGCTCCGTGAGCCGATGACCGAGCCGTTGGATTTCGACTATCGAGACTACCTAGGATGAAAGGCAGGTACGCAGAATGAACAGGCAAAATCGGCGCCATCCGCATGTTTCGAGACGTGACGCTTTCACGTTTCGGGCCGGGCGGGCGCTGGTGCAGACGGTGGGCGATGCCCAGACGAAGCTCGAAGCGGCCGCAGCCACGGACGAAAAGCTCCGGGAGCAGCTCGCAGCTATCGGCCGTTTGCTCGAGGGCGCAATCGCGAACGAGAGTTGGTCCTCGGTGACGACAGCACTCGGGATTCTCGAGGCCATTGTCTCCGGTCTTAGTGTCAAAGCGTACGGGACCGGATCGTGAGGCCGGGGAGGGGCGTTACGATCATCGAAGCGGCGGCGTGCCGGGACCGTCGCGGGTAGGCTCGGCACCCTGTCCACAGGTTTCGAGGACTTTGGTCCAAAGGCCGTGCCAACAAACCAATGAACCGATTGGAGGCAAGTTGTGGAGAAGAAACCGTTGACTGACCAAGAGGTCGTGCGGGCCGGTATCGTGACGGCCTGCCGCCTGATCGCGGCCTGTGGCGATGATAGAGAGGATGCGTTCTCAAAGATCGGGACCCTGAGCTTCGAAGCGGCAGCGGCGCTGCTCGTGAGCGCCGTCGACGTGGCGGGCACTATCTTGAGGTGGTCGGACCTGGCCGCCGAGCGTGGGGGCGGGGTAAACGTTCGTGAACTGCTCGAGCACATCGTTAAAGTCGTCGAGGAAGGGCCGCAAAGCGATGATCCTTGGGCCGGGCTGCCGCTGAACTGAGTCCGCTGCGGGTGTGCATCTGTCCGCTGATGGCGGTATAATTAGCTCAAGTCATGAGGCCGCCCCCGAGACAAGGACAAGGACCGAAAGGCAAGTCCGAGGATCTTGCGGGCAGCCGGTGGACGGCCTCCAGCATCAAGTGTGGGGGACGGGCGGGTGCAAGCCCGCCCAGTCTCCGCCCCTTGGAGGCTTGAGGGTTGCAGGTGCCGGCCATACGGCGCCGCCCGGGCAAGGACGAGGATCTCGTGAGGGACAAGTCCAAGGACCTGAGCGAGCGACGGGCCGCCGGGACGTATCGCGACCATGCTTTGATGATTTTCAACACCGCGAGGTGACGACATGCATTCGCAACTGACGTTCAAACAGCGCGCCGAAGTGTTCGGCGGGCAGGCCAAGGCATCGGCCAGGTTTGCCCGTGAGCTCGCCGAGCTTGCGCATGCCGAGGATCGCGATTTGACCACGGCTGAAAAGAAGCTTTTCGACCAGCACATCGCCGCTGCTGAGGCCTTTCGCGCGAAGGCCGACCAGGCCGCGAAAGACCACGAGACGATGGCCGAGATCGACCGGATCGCCGACTGGATCACAGGCGGTCCGACCCACAGCAAGGCGTCCTCACTGTGGGCGTCTGAGGTCGTGGATCGGCTGGGCGGGGTCGGGATGAAGTCCTTGCTCCAGGGCCAGGTCTCGACTCCCACTCCACTTCCCATCGCCGAACTTCCCGAACAGCCGCGCCGGATTCTCGACTTGGTCCCGCGCGAGCCTATCCAGACTCACGATTTTTCGTGGTTGGTTCAGGTGAAGCGCGACTCCAAAGCGCGGCCGGTGCCGGACTTCGCACAGAAACCACGCTCAGAATTCACGTTCGCAGAGCGCCGGGATCAGTGCAAAACGATCGCGCATTTGAGCGAGGCTTTTCCGGTCCGCTATTTGAGCGATCACGGCCAGCTTCTCCGGATCCTAAATGACCAGATGCTCGCAGGCATTTACGCTTCCATTGAGGACGAAATCATCTATGGAAGCGGTGGCGACGAACACTTCACCGGACTCCTCGAGACCGAGGGCACGACTTCGATTCCTTTCGCGGATGATCTTCTGACCAGCTGCCGCAAGGCCAGAACTGCGCTCGAGGTGCTTGGTGAGATCCCGACCGCCTGGGCGCTCAGTCCCGAAGATGTCGAGACAATCGACTTGCTCAGAGAGCTCGGCGATTCCGGCGGCGGATTCCTGGTCGATTCCGCAGCGGCCGAGACGGTTTTCGGTCCGTACCCGCGGGTGAGCGCTCCATCCCTCCCGCCGGGAGTCGCCATTTTGGGCGATTGGACTCAGTCCGAACTGCTCATTCGCGAAGACGGGGCCGTGCTCGGCGCGAGTCAGGGCGTGACATCCGCGGACGATTCAAGCGGCGAGCAGATGCTGAATCTATTCGAGCGAAATCTGGTTCTTTTGCGGGCCGAAGGCAGATATGGTTTTCGGGTTTTCCGGCCGCAGGCTTTCGCGATTGTTGAGCTGTATCCGTCGAGCAGCTAGACCGCCTCAGACACCAACCGACTACCGACGGCCGGGGCCACGCGCTCCGGCCGTTTTCTCTTCTCCGGCG
>JAXGNF010000073.1:0-13089 GCA_040768135.1 Thermoleophilia bacterium
CCGCACCCCGGCTCGCGAATAGCCGGGCGATGGCAGCCCCAATACCGGCGCTCGCGCCGACAATCAGCGCTACTCGGCCGGCCAGGTCGAACATGTGTGCTAATTCACGCACAGGTACCCACCGTCGTGCGGGACCACCACCCCGTTGAGGTGGGCCCCTTCGGCCGAAGCCATAAACACGCAAAGAGCCCCGATCTCTATCGGTTCGCCGTACCGGCGGGTCAGTATGGTCCGCTCGTTCCTCTCGCGCATCTGGGGCGTGAGTTGGGCATCGAGGCGTGAGTGCGTAGGCCCGGGCATGATGCAGTTGACCCGGATGTCGTGCTCGGCAAACTCAATGGCCCAGGAGATAGTGAGGTGGTTGATGGCCGCTTTAGCCGCTACGTAACCGGCGGCGGGCATCTCCTTGGAGCCGGAGCAGCGGGCGCCGCCTACCGACGAGATATTGATGATTAATCCCCCGCGCTTATCGGCCCGCATTCTGTTACCGACGGCGTGGGTCATGTACACAGGGCCATGGAGGTCGACATCGATGACCCGGTGCCATTCGGGCAGATCGTCTTCCATGTCGAGGAAGGGCCTCACCGCGTTGATACCGGCATTGTTCACCAACACATCAATGTGACCGAAGGTGGAGTGCACCACGTCGACGGCCCGTCGCACCGCGTGCAGATGGCTGACATCACACTCCACGAACAAGTGTTCCCCGCCGACCTCCCGGAGTCTGCGTACGGCAGCCGCGCCTTCCTCCTCCGCGATATCCAAGACGGCCACATTCGCGCCCCGGGAGGCGAACGCTTGGGCGATACCCAAGCCTATGCCGTTGCTCCCCCCGGTGACGATTACGCCCTGCCCCGAGACATCCATGACCGTCTGTAGATCGTTCACCGGCTTCGACATAGGCACCGCACCTTTGGCGTCATTCACAGGCCCACCCCTCTCCTCGACCCTCACTCCTTCGCCACCTCTTGAGCGTACGCTCCCCCAGGACCACCCGAGAAGTGGAAGATAGGCTTATCGACTCTGTGGATCACCAGCGGGCAGTGGTACGTCCCCTTGGGCAGAAAAATAAGACAGCTCTTGGTCAGCATGAACCTCTCGTCTTCGATCCAGAACTCGATCTCGCCGTTCAATTCGTATGGGTTAGCGAAGTCAGTACCGAAAAAACCCAGAGTCTCGTCATAGTCATGGGCATGAGACAGGGGCTCGGCGGTCTCGGGATAGACCCCGCTTTCTCCCGGCCACATCCATACCGCCTCGGTGTACGAAGCCCCCTCGAGCACGACGTCGTCCAAGCTCAAGATCTTGCGGTGCGATCTGGTATTGGTCACCGACTCTGGATCCACCCCGGCAGGCAGGGCCGCATCCCGGGAGTCAAATCGGCGTTCGGAAATCACATACTTGCTGTACTTCGACTCGGCCACTGATAGATATCCTCCAACTCGAGATTCGTAGGTCGGGATCCTTCGCGTCGGGGCTCAAAACCCGAAACTCAAGATCCTGGGTCCGGGAATTCCCAGCTCCCTACTTCGACCGCCGTTTGATCCCTTCAGCGTCATCGAAGAAGCTGTTTGCCCAGCCTTCCTGCTCGGTACCGGCGCCCAGCATCATAGCCAACTCAATAACGGGTCTACGTACCTCTTTCCAGACCAGCGGCCCATGGTTCACCATGCGGGGGATGTAGGCGCAGTGAGTAGTGTCGAATTCGAACGGCTGATCATCGATGCCAAACTCAAGCACTCCGCCAAGAGCTTCGGGATGGTCGGGATCGCTGCCGATGTGGAGCACCATCTCGTCGAAAGAGTCGTGCCGCATCTTGGAAATGGGGGGCTTGGGGACTCCCCAGATCCAGCCGAACTCAAGATAGTTGTTCACCTGATTGATCTGAGGACGGCTGAGATAGGTCATGGTGGGGTTCTGACGGCCCTCCACGTGCACGGGTCCCGCTTCTCTCATGGGGCTGCGGATCACATACTGTTCGAAGTCGAACTCCTGCGTCTTGGCTGGGACCGCACCCATGGGAGTGCCTGTCGCCGTCGGGCCAGACACGTATGGGTCTCCGCTCCCGAACACGATCGCCAGTTGGACGTGGGGCCGCCGGACCTCCTTCCAGGTCACAGGTCCATATGGTGTCCCTTTAGGTATGAACACCGAGGTCGTGGTGTTGAACACAATCCGCTGTCCTCCCAGGTAGAACTCGATGACGGCGCCTAGTTCCTGTGGCGTGTCCGCGTCCATACCGATGTGAAGCAACAATTGGTCGTAGTCGAGCACCTGTTCCGGCTCGTACGGGTTGGGATTGGGGCGGTCGTATATCCAACCGAGATCGACATGGAGACCTACCCCAGGTATCTGGGCATCACTCATAAGAGTCATGGGTGGCCACTGGCGGCCGGAGACCTGACTAGGGCGGGTCTCGTACATCGGTTCGCCGACGACCCATTTCTCGTGTCCTGTTGCCGACATACCTGCGCTCCTTCGTCCTCGATTATCGCAAGCCCCCAACTCTTGACCCCCAACTGTCTTATTACCTTATCGCATGGATGGGTCTACGGACGACAGGTCGTGCGCGTCGACATCCGGACCGTTGGGAGATCGGTCCCCAGGATCAAGGGACGCACCTGGTGCCGGCCTGTCCGCCTGTTGCTCCGGTCTAGGCCGGTCTCCAGGATCGAGGGCCGCCCGCAAAAAGCGCCACGCCGGCTCTCGTCGGAGGCTCCCGGTAGAGCATGATGGCTTTGAGATATGGCCGGGGCGGCAGGCCGTCCACATGCCGGTATACCGCCCCGGTCCGGCCACAGACTAGGCAGGCAGCTACCCCGCGGAGGCGCCCGCCTAGCTCCAGTGTAATACTTCGACATATGAACCAATATCGCCTTCGCAGATGCCGAACGCTCTCAGCCATGCAAGGGTTTTATCAGGCCCATGTCGGCAATGGGGCCCGGATCCGATATAATATGTTTCAAATTTGCGCAATCGTGCAATAACAGGAATGCTACGTGTGCGAACTCGCCAGGGAATGGTGGTGCGATGAAAGTCTGTCTCTCTCTCGTATGTAAGAAATGCAAACACGGGTTCGAACTTTCGACCGATTATCCGCTAGCTGAGGATGCAAAGCAGGACGTGAAGCGCTGTCCCAACTGCGGCTCTGAATCTATCCGCCAGACGTTTAGGAGTTTTCTGCGGAACGGCCCCGTGTTGGACCCGGATACATCCGACACCGGCGGATGTCGGGCCTACGGCTGAGGCTGGAGGTAGGCGGCGCGGTCGCGCCGCACCCTGGGCATATATATCCGCCTACTGCCTAGTCGCAAGAGCTTGTGTCAAGGCAACTGTAATCTAACCGACTAACAACCGATAGCTTCCTTGGGGGCTGTGGCCTGCAGCGGCTATGCCCCCTTTCGGTCGCACAGTCACCCCGCACGCGACTCAGCGGCCGTCGAGGCCGCGCGATTCCCACTTCACCACGTCATCACCAGCCTATGCTTCACCATACAGTGTCCGGCAGACGCTTGACCGTACCATCACCGGCGTATTACAGTCAGTCGACCCACCAAACGCCTACCAGACCGGGCGACCACCAACCGGCCAAGCCGGATAGGATTCGCCTCGGTTGTCGGCAGCCAGACTCAAGGAGTCCCGTGCACATGTCCGCCCAGCCTTCGTCCAAGTCACTATCGTCCCAGGACACGCAGTCCCAAAAGCCTCAGACCACTTTCAACACCTACGGCGCCGACCTCGAGCGCCTGTTCCGACTTCGTACCTACCCCCTGGCGATCAAACTACTCCGCAATGAGGGCGAAATCCCAGAAGGAGCCGTCCGTCCCAAAAAAGACCGCGGCGAGCACTACGCCGTGTGTCAGGCCTTCTCCCTTGCCCGGCGCCAGGGTATGACCATTGCCATGTTCCTCGAGGACCATTGGTGCTTCGAGCCGATCATCTCGTATGGGCTGGTAGAAACACCCGCAGACTACCTAGACGGCTTCACCAATTCCTTCTTCATCGCCGACAAGGAGGCCGCCGCTAAGCACGCCCGCGAAATGATACGACTGCCTGTGGGCGAATACCCAGGGATCGTCATCGGCCCCCTCGAAACGGTGGATTTTGAGCCCGATCTGGCCATGATCTACTGCACACCCGGGCAATTGCGACACCTACTTCTCTGCCTCCGCTATAAGCACGGGACCCAGGTGTGCTCGACTTTGGACCCCATCGGGTCCTGCGTGCATTCGGTCGTCTCACCCTTTCTGAGCGGTGACTGTCAGGTGACCGTGCCCGATCCCGGCGACTTCGAGCGGGCCGGAGCCGACGAGGACGAGATGGTACTCACGGTACCGACCGCCAAGCTCGGGGAACTCATGGAGGGCGCCTACCACTTCGAGGAGATCGGGATGGGATACCGACGCTTCAACCTCTCGATGCACGCCGACTTCAAGCAGCCCCCCTTCTACGAGGAGTACTTCAGGCGCTGGGGCCTTGACAGGCCGAAAGATTAGAGGCGACCGGCCGGGAGGTCCATCGAGTCATCGATGGTCACCTGCCGGTTATCCGCGCAATTCCCCGGGGTGCCGGACCCCCGCGCCCGCATCCCCGGGATCACCGCCTGCATCAGGAGGAGCGGCGCAAGAAGATGCAGTCTGAAAATATAGAAGAATTTCTCGCAATCGGCGTTCTCCACAGCTGTGTCGTACCCCTGGCCGGCATTGTTCACGAGGACATCGACAGATCCACAGTGCTCCAGTGTCCGGACCGCCGCCGATCGGACAAGGGTGCGCGACATTGAGCCGGGAACGTGATCCCTTATGCAGATTGACCGGGCGCAAACCAGCTATGATGTCCCAGTACCTACGTCCCGCTCCCCGGAGCCGATCTATGTCTACGTGCCTCTCCATCCTCAACTACCTAGCAGCCACCCACCGACTCAACCCGGAGGCTGAGGTGTCGGGCCCCGAACTTCAGCACGAACTGGCCCTGGACCAGACCACCGTGAGGGAATGTGTAGCCGCCTTGGCGCGCGAAGGATTAGTAGAGTGGGATCCGCTGCTCAGCAACATATGGCTACGCATCACCGATAAGGGTCTGGCGGCCGCAGGTCCGTAGACAGAAGGCAGTCTTTGAAGGGGGGATGCGGCTGTGCGGGAGTCACTTGCGGACAAGAGGCGGAGCCGCGGGCGGGAGGCGCAGTTGCGAACGAGTAACAAAGCCGCGGGCGAGAGACGGCGTCGCAGGTGGGAAGATAGCCAGACTCCGAGCCGCCGCCGCACCGTCAGACAGGCACGATGCCCAACTCGGACCGGACCGGCTGCTACTATTCGGCCGAATCAAACGGCCGCTCAAGAAATCAGAGAGTGCAGCAATCTCACGGAGGAGAGACGCACATGTTCAAGAAAATGGTAGTCCTGCTGGACGGCTCCACATTGGCCGAGGTGGTCTTTGGCTACGCTCAAGAACTTGCCGCCCGTTTGGGCCTCGAGGTGGAGTTGCTGCATGTCTGTAGCCCGCAAGAAGAGGACCAACTGCCCATGCGTCGCATATACATGAGGCGGATGGCCAAAGAACTCTGCGCCAAAGCTGACGAGATGCGCGCCGCCTACACCAAAGAAGCGATGGTCCAATGCATCGTAGCCAGAGGCCGGGTGGTAGTGGGACAGCCCGCCGAGAAGATCCTTGAATATGTTGAAGACAACGATATCGACCTGGTGATGCTGTCCACTCACGGAAAGTCCGGGGTCAAGACTTGGGACCTTGGTGAGGTGGCCAACAGGGTAGTACACGCCTCCAGGGTCCCCGTATGGTTGGTTCCGGCCGAACTGCGCAAAGAGGTACTCGCCGATGCGCTGCCGAACCGTCCTTTGGTCGTTCCTCTCAGTGGATCCCAGAACTCCGAATCGGCCATCCCATACGCTGTGAACCTCATCGAGCAACGTGGCGCCGAGAGCGAATTAGTGCTCCTTTATGTGGTCGAGAACCTCTCGATGCCGCACTTCTCCGCTCCGAGTCCGAGCGAGAAACAAGGCGCCGACCCGGAGCGTAAAAAAGCGGAGCAATACCTGGAGGGTCTTGCCAAACCCGTCAGGGAATCCGGTATCGCCGTCCGCACTGAGGTGCTTTCCGGAGATCCCGCGGAAGCGATCATCGACTATCTCAAGGACAATCCCAGCCAGCTACTGGTCATGGCCACAAGCGATCGGAGCCGTCTCAGCCGGATGGTCTTCGGCAGCGTGACCGAGAGCATTATCCACATGGTGAAGGTCACGCCATTGCTTCTGGTCGGAAGTGGGGAGTAAGCAAGCTTACTCCCCATCAGAGCCCACCCCTCGGGGGTGTGGTGAGGCTTTCGGTCAGACGCGCTCCGACCCCGCCCGGTCCAGATACGTGGCGATCTGTGTGCCGGCGATATACCCAGAGGTGAACGCAAAGCCCAGGCTTGTGCCCGGCAGTCCTATGCCGGTCACCAGACCGCTGCTGTTGTCGCCGGTAGCGTACAGTCCGGCGATACGCTGACCCCTGCGGCCAGTCACTTCCATCCTCTCATTAACCTTGGCGCCGCCCCGGGTGCCGTGACAGAAACGCACCCCCAAGATCGCGTAGTAGGGCGGCGTGCGCAGAGGGAACAGGAATTCGGCGGACTTCACGAAGTCGATGTCCCGCCGTCGGTCACAGAACTGGTTGTAACGTTCGATGGTAGCCTGCAGGGTCGAGGGATCTACCTCGATTTTATGGGCTAGTTCGTCGAGCGAGTCTGCGATGGCCACCGTCTTTCGCTTCCAGCCCGCCTCTTTTTGGAACTCCTCATCGATGTGGGCAAGCCAGTCTTCGCCCTCGAAGACCTTCTGTCGAGCACTGGGGTGCGCTTTGATGTACTCCTTGGTGCGCGAGTCGAGTAGGGCCCACAGGAATCCGCCCGGCTGTCTCAGCAACGCCTCGTGAGCCATGATGCTGAGTGACTCGTTAACGAAGCGCTCCCCACGTTTGTTCACCCACAGCATCTCGGGCCGGTGCACCGCCTCATGGAGACCGTGCGACCAAGGATGATGGCTCGGCCCCATGATGCCCGGATCCATGTCCTCACCCATCTGGAGCCCAAGCTCCTCCGCCATGAGCAACCCGTCTCCGGTCGACGAGCCCAGGCACAACGTGCTGATGGGGCCCTCTTCGCGGAACTGCTCGGGGAAGTACCTGCGTAGCATGTCCTCGTTGGCTCCAAAGCCCCCGGCTGCAAGGACCACGGCCCGGGCACGGACCGTGAAATCTCCCTCGGGTCCCGTGACCCGGACTCCGCGGACCTCGGTCTCAGCCTCGTCCAAGACGATTCTAGTGACCCGGCTCCTGGTCAGCACCCGCACGCCGATTGTTTTGCATTCCTCCAAGAGCAGGTCGACGACAGTACTCCCGATGAATCCCGGCCCCCGGGACGGCTCAGTGACTTTGTAGTCGCCCTTGCGTTCGTTCATGCATAGAGTCGAGCTGGACTGACCGCCCACGTCAAAACCACGGGCGTCGAAGCGCATGCCCTTGGCGATGAGCCATTCAACCATCTCCGGGTATGTATCAACGAAGGCGCGGACGAGTTTGGGATCGCTGGTCCACTGGCTGAACTGCATCATGGCCCCAAAGCTCTGGTCGCTCCAGGCGCTCATGTCGCCCTCCGGTCTGGCGAGACCGCCCAAGCCAAACATGACCACGGCCACCCAAGCGTTGCCGCCTGGATGGCTGGTCTTCTCCAAGACGACCACATCACCCACGCCGGCTTCTTTTGCCCGCACCGCAGCGGCCAGACCCGAACCGCCGGCCCCGATCACCACTAGATCGGTATCGATGTCGGAGTTGACATATCTATCTTTCAACGTTTCTCCTTCTCTTTCGTGCGGAGCCACAGTCCCTGGGGCGCACTCGCCGCCACTTAGGCGTTTTCACCGTTGGAACCACAGCAGACCGGCACTGAAATCTGTCAGGGGCCACCCTTACCCATCGTGCTGGGTAGCCATTCGACCAGTTGGGGCACGAGTACCACCAGGATGGCCATGATCAGAAGCGGGATGATGTAAGGAACGGAACCCTTGAACACGTCTCCCAACCTTACCCCTTTGAACAGCCCAGCGATGGCCATGCTGATCATGCCGTAAGGAGGAGAAAGACCACCGATACCCATCATGATCGTGAGCAACACCCCGTACTGGAGTGGAGTCATCCCCACCGCTTTGATCATGGGGAAGAACAAGGGGACCGTGAGCAGCGTCATTGACCCCGGGTCCATGAACATCCCCAACAGGAAGTAGACCGCGATCATAAGGAGGGCAAACACTAGGATCGACTGCGTCACCCCCCCGATGCTCTCGGCCAACGCCTGCGGTAGACCGGTGAAGGCAAGAAACACGTTGAATATGGTGGCTCCTATGATCATAAAACCGACGGCACCCATGACCTTGCCGGCTTCGAAGAAGGCCTCTTTGAACTTGCCCCACGTCAGACTGCGGCGGACCAGAGCGATGAGTAGCATGGTGAAGCAGCCGACCGCCCCCGCCTCCGTGGGGGTGAAGACCCCGGCGTAGATGCCACCCAGGATGATCCCGATGGTGGCCACGAACGCCCACATCTTGCCGACGCCCTGCCACCGCTGTTTCCAGGTCTGCTTTTCGGCGGCCGGCGCCAGCTTCGGATTGATGCGGGTGATGATCCAGAGAGTCAACATGTAGAGGGCCATAAGGGCCAAACCGGGTATCACCGCGGCTATGAACAGCTCGCCGATGGAGGTCGAGGTGATCGCCCCATATATGATCAGGGTGCCGCTGGGCGGGATCATGGTCGCGAGGATACTCGCCGCCACGATAGTGCCGAGAGCCACGCTATCGGCGTACCCCTCTTTGCGCATGCTGGGAAGTGACATGGGGGTGAACGTAACCGCGGCAGTCAACGGATCGCCCACGCAGGCGCCGAACGCACAATTGGCCACGATACATGAGTAGCCCAGGCCGCCCCGCTTGTGACCTATCCAACTCCGCGCCCCTTCGTAGAAACCGGGCGCCACGTTGGCCACCAAGGCCAAGAACCCCATGAAGGTGAAGAGCGGAAAGACAGACCACACATAGGCACTCATGGTGTTGAAGGGACTCGTTCCCAAGATCGACATCGAACTGCCGAAGGTGCGGAAGAGCGCGATGCCTGCCCCGCCAATGAAGAGAAAGGCGCAGCTGATGGGCATACCTATATAGACGAAGACCAAGAACACGACGAGACCGATGACGCCGATGAGTTCGTCGCTCATCCTTCGACCGCCTTTCCGGTACCCTCAACGGCCTTGTCCGCAGCCCCGGCAGTGACCTTGTCTTCGGGCCCTCCGTTGTAAAGGAACAACACCAGCCGCGCACATATGGCCCATATGGAAAGTAGCCATCCAAACGCGACCACGAAGTAGAAGGGATACAAAGGAATGTGCAGCATGTCGGTCCGGGCTCCCGAACTCGAGATCTTGATCCCCTGTTTGATCGTCCAGATCAGAGCCAGTGCAATCATGACCAGGGAAATAAGGTAGGTGGTCCAGTTGACCACGATGAAGGCCTTGCGGGGTAGGCGCCGGACGATCACATCGACCGCGATATGACGGCCGATCACGAAGTCATAGGGAGCCGCGCAGAAGACCAGCACGACCACGATAAGCCCCGAAACCTCCACCACCCCCAACATGGGGTAGTCGAACACATACCGACCGATCACATGCGCCACTGTTAGAAACATGAGAAACACCACCAACGCCATGCCGAAAATCTGGCATGTACGAAGGATGGTCGCCGCGATCTCGACGGGCCTCGCCAACGGCCCTCCGCCCAGGCCCAGTTCCTCACTGGGAATCAAGGCAGCGTCGTCGGCAGCCGTGTCTTTTTGGTCACGCATGATGTCGTCTCACTCACACTTGTGATTTGACGTGATTTGACGCCCGTATACGGGCCGTCGGGGAACATCTGGGATGTCCCGCCCCGAGAGGGCGGGACATCCCAGACAGGGGGTCCTACTGAGCCTTGCCCCACTCCTTCATCAGTTGTTCCGGGTAGTCTCGAGAGTACGTGTCATAGGCGAACTGAAGGGCGAAGCTCTGCGCGTCGGCCAACATGTCTTCTGCAGGCACACCCAGACCTTTGGCCTTGTCTGCCCACATCTGCCACACCGGAGCGATGGTCGTCCTCCACGCCTCAAGCTCAGCTTGAGGCAGAACGTACACGCCTTCGTTACCCGCCGCTTTGAACTGCTGATCGAGTGTCTCTCGGGCGGCTAGGTCATTCTTGTCCATGAGGTAGCCGGAGGTCTCGACGAAGGCCTTTGCCCCTTCGCCGGCCAGCAATTCCTGCAGGTCGGCCGGAAGCTTGTTCCATACGTCGAGATTGATGACCAGCGCCGCGAAGCCTTGGCCGAACCCTCCGACCTCCGTCGAATGATTGATGACGGTATTGAAACCGCTGCTCACTATGAATTCGAACTCACCGATGGTGCCACCAACGATCCCCTTCGCCAGGGCGTCGTATCCCTCCATCGGAGGAATCTGCTCAGGAGTCGCGCCCAGAAGTTTGAGGGCCTCGGCCGCGTATTCTCCGGAATGAGACTCGAGGACCATACCCTTGAGGTCGGCCATGGTCTTCACGGCCTTCTTGGTGGTATGGAGTTGACCCGGACCCATGGGCATGTAGGCGAGAAACTTGACACCCGCCTTAGTGAACTCCTCCTCCAACGCTGGGTACTTCTTCGCCAGTTCGGTCGCCGTCGTACCGGCAGCACGAGCGGCCGGGTACCCGTACAGGAACGGCAGCGTCAGAACCTCGTTCAGGGGGAAGCGCCCCGCATAGATACCCACAAAGAAGTCGCCCATGTCGGCGACGCCACTCACAATCCCATCAAGGAGTTCGGGCGCTTTCAGGATGATCTCGTCGATCTTGAAGTCGAACTTCAAGCGGCCGCCGCTCTTTTCTTCTATCCAAGCCGCCCACGGAATCATCAGGTCGTTGTAGGTCGGCGAAACGGACTGCATGGCCGATCCCCACACCAACTTGATCACTTGGGCCGGTGCGGTCGTCTCCGGGCCCCCCGCCTCAGTGGTAGCCGGTCCGGCGGTAGTGACCGGCGCCGCCGTCGTGTCGGGACCAGCAGTAGTGACCGGCGCCGCCGTCGTGTCGGGACCGCCTTTGTCCTCCCCACATGCCGCCATCACACTCACGAGGGCAACGGCCAGCACCAGAAATACGATCAGTCTCCATGTTTTCACGTTATCCACACCTCCGATAAAACCAACCACTGGTGGAACTAACCATTCCTTGAGAGCGCCTGGACGCTCCCCGGGCGCGTGTTCCGCGCCACTTGTAGAGACACCCTGCCCTATCAGTCTCCGAGGCCCACCTCCTCAACTAAGCGCGACCTTCTTTGTGATGTGCATCCTATCCCCGCTCGAAGCAGTTCGAGACACCGGTAGTCCGCCCTCCACCTCGCCATCCTATAAGAAAGACAGGAGCCTGTCAATCAATTTAAATACCGATTCAGTTCGTGAACTAACCCAAGCCTTGACGAAGACCGAAGCAATCGCCGACCGCTCAGGTCCTCCGACCTATCGATCGCCTCTTAATCCGCGAAAGTCGGCGGTCCGTCGGGCATGTCGGCACCTACCTCTCGAATGAGATCCTCGTATTCTGCCAGCCTGCCATCAATATCCACCTCTCCCTTGACCGCCGCCAGAATCGCCAGGTGGATGAAAAGATGGGCCCGCAGGAGATCAGTGTTGTCCAACCCCCGTCTCCAAGATACCCTCATGCTCTGGAAACTCAAGGCGCCCAACAGCCCATAGGCAAGCAGCTCGTTGGACACCAAACAAGCGGGTCCATCAGACGCCCGGGCGGCCCCAATCTCGGCGCCAAAACGAGCTGTGATGTTATCCAGAGCGTCTTGGATAGACGCGTGTTCGACCGGATCGAGCCGGCCCTCGGAGCGGATCGCGGCCGCAAGCATCGATCCCAGTTCGTCGCCCCGGCGGTCACGGGCAAGCCTTCTTACCGCTTTCTCCACCGGGTCGTCGTATGTCTGCATCTCAGATTCTATTTCGACCGATTTGACATCGATGAAGAACCTGAAACACTCCGCCAAAAGCTGTAATTTGCCGGGAAAATGGCTGTAGAACAACTGTGGGTTTATCCCCAGCTTCTGGATGATCGTCGAGACATGAGTCTGCTTGTACCCTTTGGCCATGAACTCCTCAATGGCCGTGTGGATGATGCTGGAGTGCACCCGCTCGTACTCCCGGACCGCGAGATCGACCCCGTGGTCATGCGCTCGGACGACTCGCTCCTTCAGGACCTCCTTGATCTTCGCCAGCGGAAGTCCATCGCGTTTAAGCTCACCGATCGAGCGCAGGAGTTCCACGTGTTCTTCGCTGTAAAGCGCTCGTCCACCAGCCGTCTTCTGTGGCTCAGGGAGCAGACCCTGACGGATGTAGAAATAGATGGTACTCCTAGAAACGCCCGTCTTCTTTTCGATCGCTGCCGTTGTCAAGGCTTTCGCGATGGCTGAACCCCCGGTATCCGCCGGTTGAGTACATGAAAATAAACGCTAAGCTGAATGGTGAACTAAGAGACGGCAAGAGTCAAGTCCCAGGAGGCCGACGATCGGCCGTGCCTCGCAAAGATCCCACCCAGACTGGCCCTACCCCACAAGCCACTCAGCCGCTCCTACCGGCCGTGTTAAGATTTCGACCGCGACCCCCCGGCGCCGAGGGCCGTGAACGCAGCCCCGAGAAGAAAAATCTGCGCGGAGTAGTAGATCCAGAAGAGGAGCACCACGAAAGCGCCCGCCGCACCGTGGCTGGAACTCAAGCCGACCCTGCCGAGATAGACTCCAAGGGCGAACTTCCCGATCCCGAACAGAAACGCCGTAAAGAAGGCCCCCCGCCACAAGTCACCATGCTCTACTTTCGTGCGAGTCAGTATCTTAAAAAGAAGGGCTATGAGTAGTGTGCCGATTGCCAAGAAGATACAGAATGGACTTGCCCCAGAATGGTGGACAGCCCGGATGAGAAGATTGTCTTCTCATGAAGGAGGTTCACCTGCGGATAAGATG
>JAXGNF010000074.1:0-1595 GCA_040768135.1 Thermoleophilia bacterium
CCCGTAAGACGGGTGGTCAACTCTACATACTTCTCGGCGGGAGAGTTGCAGTGGCTGAAGAAGTGCGCCAAGGGCCCGCTCGGCGACGGGATGGTCAGACCGAAGAACTGCCCTGGTTCAAACTCGTACTCGGGGGGTCTCGAAAAACGATAGGTCATCGTATCGGGGCTCCAGGGGATCTTCTCCAAGAGGGTGACGGCGAAGGTCATGCGTGTCATTGGTAGGGGCCTCCTGTGCTGTCGGACGGAAGCAGGCGTCTACAAGATAGAATAGCAGCCGCGCCTGACATGGCAGTCGTGTTCGCCCCGACGGTTGCGTCTGATCGGAGGAGTATGGGTTCAGCGTGAGTGCGCACACACGAGTGGAGATCGCCAACGCCCCAGTGGCGGCGGTCCGTTGCGCCGACTATGAGATGGAGACCGTGCAGGCTGCTTTGCACGGTCTGCTTGCGCCGCTGGGCGGCATGGCCGCATTCGTCAGGCCGGGGGAGCGAATAGCTCTCAAGCCCAACATCCTCCTCGGGTCGGCTCCAGAAATGGCCATCGCCACCCATCCCATGGTGACTGCAGCGGTGGCTCTCGCGGTGAAGGAAGCCGGCGGGCACCCGGTGGTGGTCGAGAGCCCCGGTATGGGGGTGGCGCACGCCAAGGTCCCTATTCGCCGGGCCTTTCGCAAAGCCGGATATACCGAGGCGGCGGAGCGTTACGGGTTTGAACTCGAGATCGACACCGACTGGGAGATGGTGTCTAACCCGGAAGGCAGGTTGGCCAAACGGGTGGAGGTTCTCAGCGGAATCCGGCGGGCCGACGGGGTCATCAATCTGGCCAAGTTCAAGACCCATATGTTCATGACCTTCACCGGAGCGACCAAGAACCTGTTCGGAGTCATCCCAGGACTGAATAAGGCCGGGTATCACGCTCGGCTGGCCGAACCTGAACAGTTCGCCGACATGCTGCTCGATGTCGCCTACCTGGTTGGGCCTCGTCTGAGCATAGTCGACGGGATACTGGCCATGCAGGGTGACGGGCCGGGTACCAGGGGTATACCGCGCCATCTGGGCCTACTGGTGGCCGGAACGGATCCGGTTACCGTGGATGTAGCCTGCTGCCGTATCGCAGGGATAAGCGCCGCGGCCGTGCCGGTGCTGTCGGTCGCCCGAGAACGGGGTCTGTGGAGCGGGAACGAGGTCGAAGTGGATACCTTGGGCGTTCCCGTGGAGGCACTGCGGGTCGACAACTTCGTCAAGCCCGGCAACTACAAGGGCATGGGTGTCGGACCGGGAGGGAGTCTCGACCGGGTGTTGCGGCCCATCCTCCGCCGTTTCAACCGGATGCCTCGCCCTAAGGCGGGCCGCTGTACCCTGTGCCGGATATGCGAAGAAGCTTGTCCGGCCCGGGCCATCACCATGGACAAAGAGGTGCGGGCTGCGAAGGTGGACGAATCTCTCTGCATCCGCTGCTACTGTTGCCACGAAGTCTGCCCCTCGGCGGCGATCGACCTGGAGTTTGTCGGCGTCGCCCGCGCGCTCCACCGGCTTCACGTATTGTGATGGACGCTGACGCACAGCCCGGTGGTTTCGGTTGCGATCGCGCGTC
>JAXGNF010000074.1:1695-13068 GCA_040768135.1 Thermoleophilia bacterium
CCCGGCCTGGTGAGGTCCCCCGGTCTGATGGGCCGTCGCAGCTCGGTCAACCACCGCGGCCTGGCCAATCGGAGCGGCTCCGTGAAATGCAGCAGTTCGCCCAGCCACCGCGACCCGGCGAAGCGTCGCGACCCGGCGAAGCGCCATCGCCCAGCATTCGCCTCGTGGCCTTCGATTTAGACGGGGTCGTGTGGAAGGGCGACCTCGTCCTTCCCGGAGTTGCCGAGGCGCTGGCGGACGTGCTTCGCCGCGGTCTTGATCTGCGCTACGTCAGCAACAACTCAACGGCGCACAGGGAGGCGGTATCTGAACGTCTGGCCGGGCTGGGACTACCCGCCGGTGCTGAACGGGTGTTGACCTCTGGATTCGTCACCGGGCGATGGCTGAGAGAGCGCTTTCCCCTGGGAGCGCCGGTCATGGTGATAGGAGAAGAAGGACTGCTGCGTGAGTTGCGGGAAGTAGGTCTGACTGCTTTTCACGCAGAGGAGGTTGGTCGGGCAACGAACGGCGAGCGCGGGGCCGCGGGAACACGCGACGCGGTTGTCGAGTCGACCTCGGTGTCACGGTCAGTGGAGGCGGTGGGCGCTTCGGTCGCGGCCGGGGCCGAAGGCGCTCCGGCCGCCGGTTCGATGTCCTTCGTTGCGGCGCCCTTGCCGTCCGGGTCGGCTTCGGTGGTCACGGCGGCTCCTGTGGCCGTGGTGGTCGGTATGGATCGTTCTTTCTCATACGACACGCTCGCGGCGGCCCAGGCGGCCGTCATGGGCGGGGCTCTGTTCATCGCGACTAATACCGATGCCACTTTCCCTACTCCCAGTGGGCTGCGGCCGGGGGCGGGGTCGATCGTGGCGGCGGTGGCGGCGGCAACCGGTAAGGAACCGATCTCTATGGGGAAGCCCGGCCTCGCTTTGGCCGAGGCTCTGGCTGCGGTGACCGGGGTGCCGGCCGCACAGACCCTGTTGGTGGGCGACCGTCTTGATACCGACATCGCCATGGGCCGCGCGGCCGGAATGGCAACCGCTCTTGTGTTGACCGGAGTCACCCGCGAGGAGGATTTGCAGCGTGTGGAGGCTGCCAAGTCGCCTCAATACACCCTTGCTGATCTGACCGGGTTGGCGGGTCTGCTTGGATCTCTGGGCGCGTAGGCCGCCTGAGGGGCCGGTTGCTCTTTGGCGGCATCGTAATGGGGCGACGACGTCACGGAACTCGACGGCTTCATCCAACCTGACGGTCTCATGCAACCTGACGGTCTCATGCAACCCGATGGTCTCACAGAACCCGATGGTCTCATGCAACCCGGCGGGCTCACGGAACCCGGCGACCGAGAGCTCCCCGGAGCATCGGAGGGCAGGGGATTACTGCCTCTATGGAAATAGCGTATACAATCGCACTCGGGTTGCCGCCCGGGTGCCGCCGCAGACGCGGTCGGTAGGCGGGCCGGGCCCGGACCGTTCTTGTCTGCGCTCCGAGACGACGAGAGGAGCATGCATATGACCGACTTCGACCTCGACCACTACAGCGCCGACACCTTGGCGCTCCACGCCGGCCAGACGCCCGACCAAGACATGCTGTCGCGGGCGGTCCCCATCTATCAGACCAGCAGCTATCTATTCCGTGATACCGAACACGCCGCGGACCTGTTTGACCTGAAGGAGTTCGGCAACATCTACACGCGGCTCATGAACCCCACCACCGATGTGTTCGAGAAACGACTGGCTGCCATTCATGGCGCGGCGGGCGCGGTGGCTACCGCTTCCGGTATGGCGGCGGTGTTCTACGCCGTCGCTGCGATCACTTCGGCCGGGCAGAACATCGTCACGGGGGACAAGCTCTACGGCGGCACTTACACCCAGTTTTGCTTCCCGCTCAAGCGCTTTGGCATCGAGGCCCGCTTCGTCGATTCGAGTGATCCGGCCAACTTCGAACGGGCCATCGACGATAACACCCGCCTTCTGTACACGGAATCCATCGGGAATCCCAAGGGGAATGTGGACGATATAGAAGGGATAGCCGAGGTCGCCCATCGGCACCGGATCCCCCTCATCGTCGACAACACGGTCGCGCCCCCGCCACTGTTCAACCCGTTCGAGTATGGGGTCGACGTAGCCGTGTACTCGCTTACCAAGATGATCGGTGGTCACGGGACCTCCATCGGGGGTGCCGTTGTTGACAAGGGCGACTTCGACTGGAAGGCGGCCGGTAAATACCCCGAGATAACAGAACCAGATCTTGCCTACCACGGAGTGAACTTCTGGGAGGCGTTCGGTAAGCACGAGAAGGCGGTCGCTCCGGGGCTCGCGTACCTTCTCAAGATCCGGTTGGGGCTGATGCGCGACTTGGGGGCGGCACCGTCGCCGTTCAACTCGTGGCTGTTCATTCAGGGTTTGGAGACGCTCCCCCTGCGGGCGCGGACGCACGTGGCCAATGCCGCAGCCGTGGCTCGATTCCTGCAGCAGCACGCGGCCGTGGAGTCGGTGGACTATGCGGGTCTCCCCGGCCATCCCGATTACGAACGAGCCCGTCGTTATTTCCCGCTGGGGCCAAGTGCGGTGTTTGGTTTCGAGGTCCGTGGAGGCTTGGCAGCAGGACGGCGGTTCATCGAATCGGTGAAGCTGGCCTCGCATGTGGCCAACATCCTCGACGCGAAGACGCTGGTCATCCATCCGGCCAGCACCACCCACAGGCAGTTGTCACCCGAGGAGCAACTGAGCGCGGGGGTGACGCCCGGGCTCATCCGGATCTCAGTGGGGATCGAGCAGGTCGACGACATCCTGGCCGACCTCGAGCAGGCACTTGAGGCCTCGCAGGCCGGGACCGCATGAAAAGGGAGCATCATGGCCACCATTTATGACGACAACTCACTGTCCATAGGGCGGACGCCTCTGGTGCGACTCAGCCGGGTGGTGGGCGCCGGATCAGCCCTCCGCGCTGCGGGCGGCCGCGCCGATGGTGCCGGGGGTGGTACCGGGCGCGGCGGTGGTGTCGGGAGTGACACCAGGAGCGGAGGTGCTGGGGGCGGCCCCGGGGGTGGCGGCGCCCGGGTTCTGGCGAAGATAGAGGGTCGCAACCCCGCGTACTCGGTGAAGTGCCGCGTGGGGGCCGCCATGATCTGGGACGCAGAGACGCGCGGGCTGATCGGCCCTCACACCGAGATCGTCGAACCCACCAGCGGCAACACCGGTATCGGTCTGGCCTTTGTCTGCGCGGCCCGCGGCTACAGACTGACGCTGACCATGCCCGAAACCATGAGCTTGGAGCGCCGCAAGGTCCTCGCCTTTCTGGGAGCGAATCTGCTGCTGACGCCGGGCTCTGAGGGTATGAAGGGCGCCATTGCTCAGGCCGAGGCCCTCGCAGCGGGCGACCCTGAGCGCTATTTCTTGCCCCAGCAGTTCGATAACCCGGCGAATCCGGCCATCCACGAGACGACCACCGGTCCCGAGATCTGGACCGATACCGATGGGGACGTAGATGTGCTCGTGGCCGCCGTTGGGACGGGGGGGACCATCACCGGCATCTCCCGGTACTGGGAGCGCATCCGGGGTAGGCCGCTCCACTCGGTGGCGGTGGAGCCTGCTACCAGTCAGGTGATCGGCCCGACGTTGGCCGGTCGGTCCCCTGAGCCGGGCGTCCACGGGATACAGGGGATCGGGGCGGGCTTCATTCCCGACAACCTTGATTTGTCGCTGGTCGACAGAGTGGAAGCGGTGGAGACGGCTGAAGCCGTGGAGATGGCTCGACGTCTGGCTCGGGAAGAGGGCATCATGGCCGGGATCTCGAGCGGCGCTGCGACGGTAGCGGCGGTCCGGCTGGCACAAGAGCCCGAGTTCGCCGGTAAGACCATCGTGGTCATCCTGCCGGATGCGGGCGAGCGGTACTTGTCGACGGCTCTTTTCGAGGGGATCGGCTGACCGCAAGGACGGGCGTCTGGTGGTCGCATCCACTGTGTCGGGTGCGGCACTGCCACCGGCCGGCCCACCAACGCCTTCAGCGCTCAAGCTCCAGTCGCGGACCGCGCATGTCAAAGCCCACCATCCGATCGTTTCGGGTGGGGTTTCCGCCGGGGTAGTCGCCCTTGCAGAGAAGGAGGATCATCGGGATCGGCGGTCTGGAGTCCTGTGTGTTCAAGGATTAGCGCCGGGGCGGGGCCTCATCTGGTAGCATGCAGCCTTGCCGAGCGTGGAGAACAGAAGGGGGCCTGAGATAGAGAGTTGGCAGGAAATCATCATTATCGTGGTGGTCGTGGTGGTGTTGGGCCTGGTGCTCACGCGGAGTAAACGTAGAGGCAGTGGCACGGACGGCGAAGGCGGGGGAGGCTGAGGCCTCTTCTGAGGCTCCGTGAGAGCCTGACACGACGTATCAAGAATCGTCAGTCGTGCCAACCACGAGGTCGGTGCGACTGAATCAGCTCTTTCCGAGGTAGCTGCCCAACCCCTCTCCTAGAGGAGTCGTCCGGAACTCCGGGAACCGTTCGGTCAGCATCGCCCTGTCGGCGTCGGTGACCGCTCCTCCTTGGCTTACGAAGTCCACGGCTGCGGGGGAGAGCGGTCTCCCCGGCAGCCACTGCATCGCCGCTCCCTGGATTTTGCCCAAGGGTTTGGGGATGTGCAGAATAGGGCGTCGCCGGTCCATAGTCCGCAGCGCCAGCCGGATGAACTCGTTCAGAGTAACGGTGTCCGGACCACCCAGTCTGAAGGTGGTGTCGGCGCTCCGCTCGAGGTCGGCGACGATGAGGGCGAAAAGCCGGCCGATATCCTCGACGAACACGGGGGTCAACGGTTCCCTGCCTCGGCCGAAGATGGGCACGAAGGGAAGACAGTCGGAGTAGCCGAGGATGCGGTTGAGGGCGACGTCGTCCGGTCCATAGGCCCAACAGGAGCGCACGATGGTCCAGGTCAACCCACTTCCGCGGAGTGCCTCCTCAGCCTGCCACTTGGCCCTGTCCCAGGGCGCTTGGGCGGCGGCTGAGACGCTGATGCCGCTCATGTAGATTAAACGGGGTGCACCGCTGGGGAAACGGGCCATGATCGGCTCTGTATCTGCCTGAGCGGCGCCGATAGGTGTCCCGTACAGCTGTAAGATGGCCGAGAGCAGGTTCATGGTGCCGTTACGGTCCACGGCCATGTAGGTGAGTCCTCGCGCCGGGTCTTCGACCGGCGCTCCCGTGAACTGCGCCGCCTGGACGACGATCTGCACATCGTCGACGGCGGCGAGCAGGGTCTCGGGCTTGGTCACATCGGCCTGCGCAAAGGTCAGGCGGCCCTCGGCCAACGCCTGCCGCCCGCTTTCGTCGGCTACGTACTTCTGCATGGCCGCGGCGCCGGAGCGGGACATCGCCCGCACTTCGTGCCCGGCATCCAGCAGATGCCGGACGATGGCGCGCCCGATGAACCCCGTGGCTCCTGATACCAGGATCTTCATGGCGCTCTCCTTTCGCGCGGCCTTGGCGTGTCCGCGCGTCGAACTACTCGTCGAACCGACTGCGCAGGGGCGGGGGCTCCAGTGCGTGGACTCACACCCGCTCGTTCTGGCGTCGAACCGGCTGCGCAGGGGCGGGGGACTCAGCCGCCCTCGTCGGCTGCGATCTCTTCCAGCGTCCGTCCCGTGGCCACCGAGTCGGGGGCCTCTACCGTTATGCTGGTGCCGGGCCGGGCCGCGTCGTCGCGGTGTTTGATGAGCAGCCAGTTCTTGTCCCCTCGGCCCTTCATCTGTACCAGAGCCCAGCTCCCGCGCAGTTTCTCCCCATGGATGATGAACTTGAGGTCGCCTGCCGCAACCGAAGCCACCGGGTCGAAAGCTTCGGGCTCAAGGCCGGTCGCCACGGTTGTTTCATCGGTGGGTGTCTCCGCCCGTCGGGTCTTCTTGCCCTCCTTCATGCGGGAAAGGTCCGGCTCCCACCAGCCCATGTCCCACACCATGACCGTACCGCCTCCATACTCGCCCTTGGGGATGGTGCCTTCGAAGGTGGCGTACTCCAGCGGATGGTCCTCTACCAGGACCGCCAGGCGTCTGTCGGCCGGATCGAGAGAGGGGCCTTTCGGGACGGCCCAGGATTTGAGCACCCCGCCCATCTCCAACCGTAGATCGTAGTGAAGGCTGGAGGCGGCGTGCTTCTGTATCACAAACACAGGGCGCTCCGCCTGCTTCGGATCTTCAGCTCGAGAGAGCGCCTCGTCTCCGATAAGGGTGTCGGGCGTGGTGTCGGCCCTGGTGCCGGAAGCCGACTCTTGGTCGATGACTGGACCGGAGGGCTCGGCTGTGCGGCTGAAGTCACGTTTGCGACGGTACTCGGTCAAGGCTTCGGCCACCGACCCCGGCTCAGCCGCACCGGCGTCGGTCTCATCTCTCGGTTCGACCATACTAGTGCCTCCGTGGTATGGAGTAGAGGGAGGTGACGCCCTGTATCTTCCCTGAGAGGCCTGTCTATATGCGTTCCACGTCTTATCGGACGAGCGGCGCGGGTGACCGGCGCACCCTCGGTCGGGGCGGTCGCCCTCCCGGCGCGCTATAGTTTGAGTAGTGGGTGCGCGTGGCGACTGCTACACGCGGCTTCTTGGGGCGGCTGCCAACGGCGGCTGTCCGGAGCGAGTGCGCGTGGCGAGTGTGCACGGAGACTGCCCGTGGGGGACTGTTTGCGGCCGCGGGTCGGGACGGCCGGTCGGGAGACTGCGATGAGTTTCTGGGAAGCCAACGGAAAGCACTTCATCGACGCCGGGGTGTCGATCCTGGTACTGGCGGCCGCTTGGTTCGTCTACTGGCTGGTGCGCAAGGGCATCGACCGCTTCTCTGAACGACGCAACTTGGCAGAGGTCGATCCGGGAGGCGAGACTCGCTTTCGCATGATCCAACGGCTTTCGGCGGTCGTACTCTTCTTTTTGGCGATCGGCCTGGTCTTCTGGATCATGGATGTCTCTGCTCTCAAACGCGTGGCCGTGGGTATGTTCGCCTCCGCGGGAGTGGTGGGGATAGCGCTCGGCTTCGCCGCCCAGACCACCATGGCCAACTTGGTGTCGGGGGTCATCATCGCCTTCGCCCAACCCATCCGCTTGGGAGACAACGTCAACATCGACGATGAATACGGAGTGGTCGAGTCCATTGGGCTCTTCTACACAAGCATCCGCACCTGGGATAACCGGCGGCTGGTGATCCCCAACAAGATCCTCTCCGATCGGGCCGTCCGCAATTACACGCTGGTCGACGCGCATATGCCGGCGGTGCTCCTGTTGCGGGTGGAGTACGACGCTGATGTCGAAGTGGTCCGGAACGCTTTGTTGGAGGAGGCTCGGGCGCATCCTCTTTTCATACCTTACCCGGCCCCCGCCGTATACGTAGTCGACGCCGACAACCTGGGGGTGTCGGTCAGGCTTACGGCATGGGCGGCCAACCAGGGCGACGCTTGGACGATGGCCGTGGAGGTGCGCGAAAGGGTGCTGCAGAGGCTCAGGGCCGCCGAAGTGCCGGTAGGGATCCGCAGCTGCACGGCCCCGTGGGCCCCACCTACGACTGGGGCCGGGCAAGTTTCTTCAACACCTTCGGGATCTCTCGGTGGTCGCGGATAACGAAGTCGGCCTCGGGGGGATCAGTATGGTCCATGGCGGCCGCGCATCTGATGGTAACCATGCCAACACTCTTCGCCCCGGCGATGTCGGTGCGAGGGATGTCTCCGATGTGGGCGGCCTCTGCCGGCGTTGCCTGTAGACCGGCCAAAGTGCTCTCGAACATCCTCGGGTCGGGCTTTGGGTAGCCGGTTTCGTCGGAGAAGGTCAGCACCGTGAAGTAGTCGAGTAACCCATCTTTGGCGAGCGCCTTGCGTAATACCCGCCCGGGAGTCAGGCTGGTATCGGAGATGATGCCCAAGCGATAGCCCGCCTCGACCAACGCCGGCACGGTCTCGGCCACCCCGGGAATGAGTTCCAGATCGGCCGACAGGGAGGCGTCCTCGATGTCACGTACGGCCTGGGTGACGGCCTCAGTCTCAAGGCCCGCAGGATCCACGCCAAAACGCTCGGCGAAATAGTTTATGTGTTCTAGGGCCCCAAAATGTCGGCCGGCCTGCCAAGCTACAACATAAACATCGAAGCCGTCGCGGTAGGCCTGCTGCATCTCGTCTTCGGAGGGGTGGGCCCCGCCTGTGGCAAGTAGACGCCTCAGCGTGTGTAGACGTAGGGGTCTGACTTTGTCCATGGCTCCACCATCGGCGGAATAGAGGGTGTTCCAGAAGTCAAAGGTGAGGGCGGTAAGGCGCCGAGGCGCGCTCTGGATCACGGTCTGGCGCGAGGTATCACGGTCGGTTTGGGGCACGCTTGTCTCCTTATCTTGGTCATTTGTCATCGTGCTTCTGCAGGGCTTGGCCGTCCGATGGGGAAAATACGTAGGTTGACATAAGCGACCACGTCTCTACCCCAGGGCCGGAGGAGCATCCTTCTGCCGCCGGGGTAGACCGGACCATGCTCGGGGTGATGCATGCTGGTATCCTTTCACACTGTGAAAGCCAACTCTTGGATTGTCAGGTCTTCAGTGGCCAGGCTCTGTCGGCGCTGGGGGATGGGCGCCCTCGCCATAGGCGTCGTTCTTGTTGCTTTGCTCCTGGCACCGTGGGTGGGGAAGGCTCTGGCAGTGGGCTTCAAAGACGTCCCCAAATCCCATCCCTACCACGTCCAGATAGAGACGCTGGCTCAGTTGGGGATTATAAACGGTTACGCGGACGGGACCTTCCGCCCCAACGCTCAGGTCACCCGCCAGCAGTTCGCCAAGATGGTCATCCTGGCCATGCGCATCCCCGTGAGCGAGGACGACAAGTGCACTTTCACCGATGTCAAAAAGAGTTCAGATATCGAGCTCTATCCCGACAACTATATAGCGGCAGCGGCCCGCGAGAACATCGTAAACGGGTACCCAGGTTCGTTGTTCAAGCCCGACGCTCCCATCACCCTCGCTCAGACGGTGACCATGGGCACCCGGGCCGCGGAGAGACCTCTCTATGTGCCTCCTGCCTCGTACAAATCGGCCTGGGGGAATTTCGACAAGGTCCACGCTGTGATCGCCCGTGTCGCCCAGTACAACGGGCTGCTGCGGGAGTTTGCCCCTCCGGGCAAAACCCTGGCGTCGTTGTCGCCCACCAGTCCGGCCACCCGCGGGCAGGCGGCCGCTCTACTCTTCAATGTGATGGGGACCGACACGGCGGGCCTCAACGGCCGCTTCTTGGGTGACTCGACCGACCTCGTGCGGTATTTCCGCGCCCAAACCAACGGTAACGACGGCAAGTTCTCGGTGCCGCTCGAGCAGCTGGCCAAGATGTACGTTATCTATGGCAAACGGTTCGGTATCCGGGCCGACATGGCCTGGGCCCAGATGATCCACGAGACCGGCTACGGACAGTATGGGGGCGATGTGCGTCCTGAGCAGAACAATATGGCCGGCATCGGAGCTACGGGGGGTGGTGTGCCCGGTAATTCGTTCGCGACGGCTGAACTGGGCGTGATAGCACAGTTCGTGCATCTGGCCTGGTATCTATACCCCGACCACATGTCTGACCCTTGCTGTGCGATGGTGTCACAGCCGGAGGATGGTTCGCCCATCACCACTGCCGGAGATCCCCGGCACTTCCCGCAGGCCAACGGGGCTGTTCACAAAGGGAACGTGCGCACTGTCTATGACCTGAGCGGCAAATGGGCGGTGGGCCCCAATTATGGATCGGCCCTCCAGAGCATCGCCAAGCGGATCACCGTGACCTGCGGGCTGTGGTAAGGGGAGATTGTAGGGAGGGGCAGGGGTAGTGAGGGGTGAGAGGCCATGAAAAGGGAACTGCAGTGAGAGGCGGCGTTGCCGTAGCGTCTACTGAAAGCCGGGTGCTTCGGTGAAAGACCTGGCGGTGCTCCCCGAGCATCTGCGGGCCGCCGCGGTGGCGGTAGGACCCGACTACATCTGGCCGGTGGACCTGGCCGGAGAAGTCATCCGATCGTTGGCGGAGGCGGGGGCGGTGATCGTCGGAGTCGAGGCCTGGATGGTGGACGAGGAGGGCATACCGGCCGTGGTGGGCTGGTCGGACTACGATCTGGCCGAGTGCGGAGACGACCTGGCGGCCGTTGCGGCCGCCTCGCGGGTGGAAGCGGAGGCTGCGCTGGCCGGCGTGGTCGAAGGCACCACACGGGATGAGGTGAACCACGTCGGGATAGATTGGATGTTCGGTGGGGGCGACGGAACACAGTAGGGGCCGCACTAGCGGCATCTCGTCTACCTGACTGCCGGGGAGCCGGCTAGAATCCGGCGGTCGCGAGGCTGTGCTGTCTTTCTGTCCGCGGGCGTGTGTATACTCATAAATGGGCCGGAGCCGATGTTGGGCTCTGGAGCGGAGGCCTCGCCAAAGTCGGCTGAGTAGAGCCGGTGGATGGCGACGAGATACACGGCCGAGGCGGCGGACGGGGAAGCGCAATCGTGACTGTTAGCCTGATACTGGTGGACGACCATCCCCTCATCCTGGACGGGCTCGAGCGTTTGTTCGGGGATGAGGGCCATTTCGAGATCCTTGCCCGATGCGGAGACGGCGAGGAGACCATCGAGGCAGTCAGGCGCCGGCGGCCCGATGTGGTCGTGCTCAACCTCCACATGCCGGGTATGGATGGTCTGGAGGTGGCCCGTGTGCTGAAAGAGGAGGGTCATCCCACCCGAGTAGTGATTCTTGCCGGGACGCTCGATGAGCGCGAGGCCTTGGAGTGCCTGCGGCAAGGGGTGGCCGGGATCGTCCTCAAGGAGATGGCTTCCAGTCTGGTGCTCCAGTGCGTGCAGAAGGTGGCTGCCGGTGATGTCTGGGTAGAGAAACGTTCTTTCAGCCGAGTGTTGGAACACCTCCTGCGCCGCGAAGCGGGTACCCAGCGCGTAGCAGGCAGACTGAGCCCCCGAGAGTTGGAGGTGGTGAGGCTGTGTTCTCGAGGCGCTACTAACGCCGAGATTGCCGACCGGCTTTCGCTCACCGAGGGCACGGTGAAATCCCATCTGCACAAGGCCTACCGCAAGCTGGGTGTCAGAGATCGGGCCGATCTTACCCGGTTTGCCCACGAGAACGGCTTGGTGTAATTGGCTCATCTGGGTGTTGCGCGGCTGCGGTGGGCTTACACCATTCGTATGAAAATCAGTGGCGGGCCTGCCCGTTTCGAGGCCTACGTCTACCTCGTGGTTGGAGATAGTTCTATCTTCCGTCCAATTGCCGGGCTTTGTCCGAGCATCTAGGCTGGTAACAATGGCCGCGACCGACAAATACTATTCCGAACGCCGATCGGCGGAGAGGTTCCTGGTCTCTCTCCCGGTAGAGACCGACCGGGGCCCCGGGGTAACCCGAGACGTCTCCGTGGCCGGATTATATCTGGTCACAGACGAGGCCCT
>JAXGNF010000075.1:0-12718 GCA_040768135.1 Thermoleophilia bacterium
ATCGAAGATCTGGATGATGTCCGTGAACTGATACCGCTACTCGAAGAATAGAGCCGGGCTTATCGGACTGCGGGCCTGAAGAAAGGATGCTCCTGATGGCCTAACCGAGCCGGGCGGTATGAACGTCTTGTCGATCGGTAGCTCCACCACGATAGATACGGGTGTAGGGCGGTAGCTTCGCCAGGCAGCGTTGTTCCACCTACGTTTGCTACCATCGCTGTGTTGGCAGGTACAGGCGATAACGCCAAAGCCGGAGAGAGAAGGGATACATCCATGGGATCACGCTACGAACATGTGTTCGCGCCTCTCAGGATCCGAGGGGTCGATTTCAAGAACCGTTTGGAGTTGGCCCCGCCGTCTCCGAACCTTGCGTCTAGGGACGGACGCGTGACCACGGAGTTCGTCGATTTCTTCAGGGGGTTCGCCCGGGGTGGAGTGGCCGTGCTCTGCGTGGGCAATTCCGTGGTTGACATCACAGAAGCAAGTGACGAGGAACGTCAGCTGGACCTCGGTACCGACGAGTGCATTCTTCCGCTGACCCGTTTCGCCGAGATGTGTGCGGGCTTCGGTGCGCTCGCCTCCCTCGAGATCAACCACAACGGCAAGGATTCCGACCCAGGTAAGACCGGGAGGGCAGCCTACAGTCCCTCCTCGATCATACCTTCGCACGAGCTGTGGCGCGCGAAAGCTCAAGGGAGGGAGATCCTCCCCACCATCGAGATGGATCACGACAAGATAACTGAGACTGTCGAGAAATATGCGGCGGCCGCCTATCGCTGCAAAAGGGCGGGATTCAGAATGAGCATGATCCACGGCGGGCACGGCAACCTTATCGCCCAGTTTGCAAGCCCCCTGTACAACAAGCGTACCGACGAGTATGGGGGCCCGCTGGAGAACAGGGCCCGCTTCGCCATCGAGGTGCTGGACAGGGTCCGGGAGCGGTGTGGCGAGGACTTCGTCATCGAGTACCGCATCTCGGCCGACGAGATACACCCCGACGGTATGCACCTGGAGGAGACGCTCCGTTTCATCGAGTTGATCCAGGAGAAGGTCGACATCTTGCATGTGTCGGCCGGCCTTCACGGTGAACTGCAGTACATGCGTAACTGGTGGCAGAACTATCTAATGGACCGCGAGTACAACGTCCACTATGCGACCGACGTCAAAAAGGCGTTCCCGAATCTGCTGGTATGCACGGTAGGCTCCATCATGGATATCGGGAGGGCGGAGGACATCATCGCCTCCGGCAAAGCCGACCTGGTGGCTATGTGCCGTCCACTCCTGGCCGATCCCGAGATGCCGCGCAAGTACGCCCTCGGCCGGGAGGAAGACCGCCGTCCCTGTCTGCGCTGCCAGTACTGTGGCTTTCGCCTGATCATCCCGGCGGTGATCAACTGCGCGGTCAACCCTTATTTGGGTAATGAAACGGAGTTCCCTGAAGGTAAGGTGAGAAAGGCCGAGGTCAAAAAGAGGGTCGCGGTGGTGGGGGGCGGTCCCGCGGGCATCCAGGCACTACTGACGCTCTGCGAGCGTGGCCATGACGTCACGTTGTACGAAATGAGTGACCGTCTCGGAGGTCATGTAGTCCCCGGATCGGCGCTCTCGTTCAAGCAAGACGTGAAGGACTACCTCGACTACCTGGTGTTGCAGGCCAACAAGGCTCCGGCTCGCGTGTTGTTGAACACCGAGGCTACTAAGGAGTTGCTCGACAAAGAAGCTTACGACGCCCTGATCATCGCGGTGGGATCGCGGCCTATCGTGCCGGCCGTCCCCGGCGTCGACAAGCCGCACGTGCACTGGGCTCCTGAGGCCGATGCGGGCTCGGTCCGAGTGGGGGAAAAAACGGTGATAGTGGGCGCGGGCTCTGTTGGAATCGAATCGGCGATCGGACTCAGGCGGGCGGGTAAAGACGTCACCGTCATCGAGATGGCGTCGGATATGGAGAATCTGAGAGCCTCGGCCGGTAGCGTGGCCATGGAGCTCTTCTCGCAGATAGAGGAGTTGAAGATACCAGTGCGTCTCGACTGCCGGCTGGAAGAAGTGACCGACACCGGTGTTATCTGCCGCGACACGAAGACCGGAGCCAGGATGGAGTTGCCTGCCGACACCGTGCTTCTGGCGGTAGGGGTGGCTGCGCGTCACGATGTAGCCGACTCACTACGCCGATCCGCGCCCGAGACGGAAGTCTTCGTTGTCGGAGATGCCCTCCAAGTGGGCAATATCGCTTCGGCGGTGATGTCGGGGTTCAAAGCCGCTGCATACATCTAAGAAGAGGAAGAGCCCGCGGGAACTGGAGCCGGCGCGCGCTTCCGACGGACATCGGTTTTGCGATAGATACATGTAACGGTCCCGGGCCGCCGCCGGTGCGCGGGCGCAGCCGCTCGACGTGTCTCCTGGGAGCCGATGCGACAGCCACGGCCGGGAGTGGCTGTTGGAGCCCCGGTGCGCCTGTGCGGGCCGGTCCAGACCAGGCTGCTCAGTTCTGGCCTGGCGCGAACCGTGCCGTCTATACGCCTCTCTCGCGGCCCTGCGCGGGCGGGGCTGCCTCAGTCTTGCCCTTGATGGCCGCTAGATGAGTGCCCTCGCGGCCCTGCGCGGGCGGGGCTGCCGGTGTGCTCTTCGGGCCTGGTGCGGCCGGCCTCTTTCTAGCGAACGAAGTTCGTCGTTATCCGGGACTCTGACTCCGGATAGGGCACCGTAGCCCTGGAGGCCTCCATACATTTCAGCATCCAGGCCATGTTGCGGCCGAGAGTCCTCATGATCTGCATGCCCTCGAGATCTTGCCGCACCTCATCGGGCGTGAGTCCGTGGGTTGCATTCCAATATTGAGAGGGGACAACCGGCATATTGGAGATGGTGAAGTACTTGTTGAGGCGGTCGAACGCACTACCGGCCCCTCCGCGACGGCAGTTCACTACGGCCGCCCCCGGTTTGTAGGCGTAGCCCGCGCTTTTGCCGTAGAACATGCGGTCGAGAAAAGCACAAAGTGCCCCGTTAGGTCCCGCGTAGTACACGGGGGAGCCAATGATGAGGCCGTCGGCCTGCCTGGCCAAATCAACGCACGCGTTCACCGGGTCGTCAGAGAATATGCAGTAACCAGTCTCGAGACAGCTCCTGCAGCCAGTGCAGCCCCGGATGGGCCCGGTCCCTATGTGAAAGAAGGTGGTCTGGATACCCTCCTTGTTCAACTGGCCTGCGACTTCGGACAGCGCCGTGAAAGTGCAGCCTTTTTCGTGTGGGCTTCCGTTGATAACGAGGACCTGCATGCTTCTACCCTTTCTCTGCGTTCAAGAAGATGTACCAAGGAGGGACCAGCGGGTCCCGAGGGGGCCCACCGGGGCTGGTCCCCTTGCCGCAAGTGTGCCGGCGTTGCCCTCCTCATCGTAGCGCATGATCCGATGGAGGGAAGGCGGAAGGTCGGCGCTTTCTCAAGTGGCGGTCGCCGGATTCGACTACCTCGTTGCCGGGATAAGGGCCGTGCTCATGGGCGTGTGGAACGGCGTGCCACCGGTGTGCTCTCAGTGGAGGACTGGATCCACGCGGATGATCCGGTCATCGAGCGGACCCGGATTGCCTCTTCCGTCGCGGTTGCTGGTTGCAAGGTAAAGAGCGCCGTCCCGCCCTTGGGCTATGGCTCGCAGGCGGCCGAACTGCCGGTCGAATAGGATTTTTTCGTCGATGACCGCTCGGAAGTTGTCCGTGTCTGCCGGTACCATTACGCGTAGGTCGCTTTCCTTGAGTGTAACGAAAAGGAACGTGTCCCGCAGATCCTCGAGGGTGGTACCGGTGTAGAACAGGCAGCCGGCTGGGGCGATGGTCGGAGTCCATGCCACAAGAGGATCAGTGAACCCCGGGCGGCCTACCTTGCCCCCGAGATCAGGCCAGCCGTAATTGCCACCTGCCCGCAACCGGTTCACCTCGTCGTCCGTACTGGGTCCGTGCTCGGTGATGTACGGAGCCAGGGTGACCGGGTGAAAAGCGATCCCCTGCGGATTACGGTGCCCGAGGGTGTAGACGAGAGAGAAGGGGTAGGCGCGGTCGAGGAAAGGGTTGTCTGAAGCCGGTTGGCCTTCTTCGTTCATGCGAAGGACTTTGCCCGAAAGGGAGTCCATGCGTTGCGCGTTGGCTCCACGACCGGCATCTCCCATCGTGACCCACAGGTAGCCGTCAGGACCGAAGGCCACTCTGCTACCATCGTGGATGGAGCCGGCGGGTATGCCGTCCACCAGCACTGTCTCCCGACCCAAGCGGGGGGTGTCCGCGCCAAGCCCCGTGAGTTCGAACCTACTCACCCGGTTCTTGATCCCTTCATCTCCAGGGTATGTGTACGTCACGTAGATCGCCGGAGTGTCGGGGAAGTCGGGGTCCAGGGCCAGTCCCAGCAGGCCGGTCTCTCCCTGGGTCGCCACTTCTATGCGCCCGACCTCGCTGACGGTTCCCGAATAGACGTCCGCTAAGACTACTCGACCTCCTCTCTCGGTAATGAGGAGTGCACCATCGGGCATGAACCTCATTTCCCAGGGGACGCGGAGACCTCGGATCACGGTCGTAGCCTTGTACGATCCCTCGACCAAGGTAGAGGCAGTAGAGGGAAAGGTAGGAGGCGTAGGCGCCTCAGAAGTGACCGTCGAGACCGAGGACGGCGTGGACGGGGCGGAGGGAGTAGGGGCAGGTGATAAGGGAGGAGAAGTCGCCGGAGTGGAGGTGGGCGACGGTATCGTTACGACCGGAGCGGGAGACAACGACGACGAATCGCTGCCGGAGTGAGGGCTGCTGCTCGGTGACTCCCCGCAACCGGTCAAGAGCGTGAGTCCCAGAACAACGGCTGCGACAAGGGCTGCAATCGTCAGAAGCCCATCTGTTCGACCGGCGGTTGGTCTCACGATGCCCTCCTCCCTGATTGCGTCTTCTGGCGCTATTCGCTATCGGTCAGTATGCGTTCGGAGATGTCCGATCCGTGGAGTTTTACCCGAAATCGCGTACGGCCTGGACGAAGGCCTCTACGTTGGCGCGGGGGGCAAAATCAAGGTCGTAGGCCGGAGAGAGGAGCAGACCGCCGCGGCCGAGGTTTTCAATGCGGTGGCGGACTTCGTCTCGCAACTGTGCGGGGGTGCCGCGATCCCACGTCCACGCCGTTCCCACCGTGCCCCACATGGCCAGCCGGTTGCCGAACTCCTTGCGGATCGCAACTGCGTCCATGCAGTCCGGGGCCACGGGGTTGATGACGTTGACTCCGATCTCTGCCAGGTCGGGCAGCAGGGCGGTGAAGTCCCCGTCACTGTGGTAGAAGACGATCAGGTCGGAAGCGCATCGTCGGCCCGCCTCGATGATCCGGGCGAGCCGCGGCTTGAAGAAACGGCGCCACATCGTGGGGCTCATGAGGAGGCCCTTCCCGGCAGCCACATCGTCGTCTAAGAGCAATATGTCCACGCCGGCTCGGGCGAGCAGTTGAGCGCTTTCGCTCGCCAACGCCGCCAATTGATCGAGTAGGTAATCGACCAGGTCGGGATGCTTCACCAAATCCTGCAGGAAGAGGGGAAAACCACGCATCCGCCAGGCCGCTTCGAACAGCTGGCCGCCCAGGTGAGGTGGAGAGCCTGCCACGGCGACATCCTGTGCATGTAGTCGCTCAACCTGTCTGCCCAGGTGGGCATAGCGCCGGGTCGCGGTCATCCGGGGGAGCAGACGCACCACATGGTCCGCAACTGCACGGAGGCTCGGGGCAGCATGAGAGGGAGCCCTCTCGGGACGGTATCCCCATTCGTGGTAGGTCTGCAGCTGCGACAGACTACCCATATGCACTCCGGGTGGTAAGGATTCTAGGTACTGAAGAAAGCGGTTTTGACCGGGCGGAGGTGCGAATTCCACGAATCTGACGTCGGTTTGGAAAGACTCATCCGCGTCTTTCGCACCGAAGAGAGACTGGGCAAAGAAGCCCAACGCGCAGGGGACCCGGTCTGGACTCTTCCCGGCAAGAGCAACACGGACGCATTCACGAGAATCCATCGTCTAAGAAGCCTCCGCGATGAACAGCCAGAAGATATCCAACCACAGAGACTCCTCAACAAACACATCGAACCCCACCTCTGCAAGGCTATTCCGGGTCTGGCGGTTGATGTTCGCACCTACAACTCGAACCACCAGGGGATTCATCAGATTCATGACCCGCCGCAGCACCGGCTTGTGGGAGAGGACGTGCTCGAGCATGTAGAGCCTGCCTCCGGGCCCGAGGACCCGTCGGATCTCTTTCAGGCCCAGCACTGGATCGGGTACAGAGCAGAATACGCAGGTGGACACGGCGGCATCAAAAGAGTCATCGGAAAAATCCAGATGCTGGACGTCCATCTCCATGAGAGCCGGTGTCCGCCCGAGTGAAGCAGCACGTTCTTTGGCCCGTTCGAGCATGCGGGGGCTCAGATCGATGCCCGTGACATGGGCGTGTGCAGGGTAGTAGGGCATGTTCTTCCCTGTCCCTACCCCTACCTCCAGCACCCTCTCTTCCTCCACGAGCTCCCAGAGGCGGGGTCTCCAACGTCTGAAGGCACGGGTTTCCATAAGGTATTCCATCGGATCGTAGAGGGAGGCGTTGCGATCAAACCGGCGGCGTGTCTGCCGGGTGGCCTCAGTGCTTGTCTTGGTAGCTTCGGTCGGTGCCAGATCTCCGCTCATCCCTGCTGGTGCCCCCGATACTCGGACGTCGGGTCGGTCTCCGTCGGTACGAGGCATACCCGTTGGGCCTTGTCCCTACACTCCCGCCGGCGATGCGAGTGCGGAGGGGGCGGAGGTAGGCCTGAGTGGAGATCTGGGGTAGGAGGTCGTGGGGGCGCAAGGGTGCTGCCGTTGCCATGAGAATGTGGTGTATGCGCAGCCAGTCGAATCGATGTTCGCTGCAGTCGATGAGCGAAACGCCGGTATCACCTTTGGCTAGGATTCGCTAAGTATCTCCCGAACCTCAAGGGCGATGTGTCGAGCCAACTCCGGCGGAACGGCGTTGCCGATCTGCTTCGCCACTGAGATTTTGGAGCCCACCCATTGGAAGTCGTCGGGGAAGGTCTGCAGGCGCATGGCCTCTCGGTGCGTGATTGGGCGATGAGCCTGAGGATGTAGATAGCGGCCCTTCTCCGGTTTGAAGAATTCGGTTCTTATGGTCAAGGCGGGCTTGTCCCATTCGAGACGGCCGAAGACATCGGTGGACCCCGTCGGCTTCTCGAGCCAGCACCTGGGGGTCAGCGCCCGACCCTCTTCCGTTTTCATAAGGTTGAAGCGGTTGCCCCCCGGCGGCACTAACCGGTACCGGCGAAGAGACTCGGGCCTGGGGTTACGGCTGAGGTGCCAATCCTGGTCGGTGGGATCGAGGGGGAGGTCGCTGATGGCGTCACGGACCGTCACCATTGCTCCGTTAGGAGTCGGAAGGCGGGGCGAACCCCTCTTGACGGCAACAATAATCCCTCTTCGTCGCTTCTGCGGGACCCCGTACTTGGAGGCATCGAGCACATCGTGCGCGACTGCGTAACCACGCTCTTTCGCAAGAGCAATCATACGGGCCCCCTCCGCAGAGCGGAGGAATTCGGGAACGTTCTCCACCACGAAGGCAGTGGGACGGCAGATGTCGACGATGCGGAGGTATTGGCGCCAAAGTTGGTTCATCTCGACGTGCTCATCTCGGGGGCTCATCTTCCCCAGCGGTGAGAACCCTTGGCACGGCGGACCACCGATGATGACATCGGCCCTAACCGGAAGGGATTCGACCTCTTCTATGGGCCCCTTGAACACCCCATGCCCGAAGTTCAAGGCGTAGGTGTCGGCCGCGTCTGAGTCGATTTCAACCGCCCAGACCGAGCTGAACCCGGCCTGCGTGAAGCCCAGCGCCAGGCCTCCTGCACCCGAGAATAGGTCTATGAAAGTAAAGTTCGACATCACCTACATGATAGTAGGTCTGGCGGACAGATGTCTGCCCTCTTAACTCAGCTACAGTCCGATCGATTAGAACAAGGCCAGGGTCGGTGCCAGGTCCTGGAAATCAAGTAACCTGCCTTGATCTAGTAGTTCACCGAGACATTCAAGCTGTTCAAGGTTGTCATATTTCGCAACCGCCCTCTCCAACTCGGGCAGAGCAATGTGGTAGACGGCGTCAACCTCGCCGGTCCCACGCGCAATGGCGGCGAGTCGACTGGGTAGAGGCTCGGCTGTCACGGCTACAATATGGGGTTGGCGTCCCCTTCGGTGACGGGTCAGTATGGTGCCCTCATGTCGAATGTTTTGCACCCTGTCCGATCTGATGGTCCACTTGCAGGAGACGGCCGCATGCAGGAATGGAGGTCCATCGTCCATCTTCAGACCTACGGTCACATCCGGTGAAATGAGGTAGTCGGCACCGATTTCGACACGGAGCAGGCCCGATTCGTCTGCCTCCATGATCGTCTTGAGTCTGCCCAGGTGCTCGTACTGGAGGAAGTCGCTGATCTGCCTTTTGCCCTTCCGCCCGAAGACGACCCACGGTCGGTTAGGCGCCGTTTTCGGCAGTTCTTGTTCTAGATGGCCCGCCACCCTCTTTTCCAGTTTGGACCCAACGCTCTGTCCAGTATGCATCTCCGCCGCCCGGATACCAAGCTCGTCTAGAACACCTGCCGCAATGGCTACGCTCGCGGCGCTGTCCTTGTCGGCGCAGTTCGGGTATCCGGTCTTCTCGTTGATGGCTAGTAATTCATTCGCAAACGACGCGGCCATAGGAAGACTCCTTCAGATAGAGGCAGCGTTCAGCCAGTGGGCATACATGGTGGCGGGGTCTACGCTGTCGACAAATCAGCGAACCGAGATCCAACAGGGAGAGGTTGAAGCCTCGAGGATCATTCGCCGGGACCTCAGCATCCAGCGATGCTATTAACTGCCGGTCGGTATGAGGTCTGGCTTTGGTACTTAGGAACCCCCAAGCCCGACTCACCACGCGGTATGAATTGGGATCCAACATAATGAAAGGCCTACGGAAGGCCATGCACATAACGCTCCTAGCTGAATACTGGCCTAGACCAGGTAGCCTATCCAACGCCTCTAGGTCGTCCGGCACGGTGCCCCCATGGTCGTTTTGGAGCGCTCGTACCATTGCGAGTAGTTGCGGCAGACGGTTTAGCCTGCCTAGCGGGCGGAGGAGGTTTAATATCTCATGTGGATTCGCCTCTGTGAGTTCGTTGAGGTCTGGATAGCGGTTGATGAACCCCGGATAGACCCTCATCACCTGTGACGCTCCTGTCCTCTGCAGCATAAACGTCGCAATGAGAATAAGGTATGGGTCCTTGGTTGCACGCCAGGGGTAGTTGCGGCCGCTCTCGGCGAACCAAATACTAAGTAGCCGGCGATCAATGTCGTTGACGGTCGGCAACATAATTGGAATGATACTAGTTTGGATTGAAGTGACTGTCTCATGCTGATACTAACGGTCAAGTTCTGTAGCGTGGCGTAACAGGAAGTCGTTCCTGGCGCAGTCTCCCAAGAAGAGGAGTGCCACCCGGGTGTCCTCGTAGGTAGTGGCGACGAGCCTGTACCTATGAAGAAGGACACCGCGATGGCCGATTCCATTGGCACCCCCAACGAATTGCTCAACAAGCCGGCCGAAGGGGGCGAATTCGACCTCTCCCGTGAAGCCCTGCTTTCCGTTCTTCGGGAGATCATAGAGATCGAGGTCGAGAGGAAAACCGGCGCTTATTTGGGCGAGTACACCACGGAGCGTCTGTGCCACCGGAACGGTTGCCGCAGGTGTCTGCCATGTGCCTTGAAGTGGAAGAGGAGATCCTTGCCCATATGGACTTCCCGGTCGAGCATTGGCGCCAGACCTCCTCCGCTAACCCACCGAAGTCTTGGACAAGGAGATGGACCGAAGGGCCTAGGTAGTTTCCTCCCCGACGAGAAGAGCCTCATCCGTCTGATCGGTGGTCGTCCTTTGCAGGCAGAACGAGGAGTGGGTCGCCGGACACCGGTGCACGAGCCGGCACTCCCTCGCCCGCATCTACAAGTCATCAACCCCCGAGAGCGAACGAGAGGTCACTAATGCTGTTGCCACCCTCGTCCACTCAAGGCTAAGCTGTGAAGGTCCTACGAGAACACCGTGCCTCTTACACTTGGCCGGGGGATTACCCGGATTTAGAGGGGATCCAAATGGGGCAGACCCCGTGCCAAACCCAGTGATGAGGAGTAAGGTTGCCCGCGGCTGCCAAGCCGTCGGTTCCTTCCCACAGATGCGCGCTCTCTGCGCGCCTTCCCGAATTGTGTACCGTCTTTCGTCCATACGGGCCTCAGTCATTGGCACCCTAGTACACGTAGACGGGTCTCCGAAAGGACTGTGCTACGGAGCAGGCGTAGAACGGCATCGTTCACACGTGACCGATACATCCGGCCCCACTTCACGGTCTGGGGATTCCACCGTTAAGGGGGATCCGAGACGGCATCTCCAAGTCAAGGTCGATGTTGAGGGTTTGGCTCCCGTCGCGGACATGAAAACCTCTAGAGGTGCGGACCTGCCCAGAGAACGCCCAGTCCCACGAGTCCCAGGGGAGAGCCTTGTATTTCTCTATCGAACACCGGCTGGACCCTGGGAAGCACCCTGTTCCGGGCGTTGCCCTTGTTGCCTCCGCGCTAGTCCTGTACCTTAGTCAGCGGATTTATGGGTTGTTGTCTGTACCAAGGTCTGTCCGGTCTGGACCACCTCATGTGGCGCGACTGGGCCGGAGGAGCCCGTTGGTGTGGTTGTGTGCCACATCGCGTGTGCGCCACATCACGGTCTCTGATTACTCTGCGCGGAGTGGGAGTAGCGGCCACATGGAAGAGAATAGAAAGGAGATCGACAACTATGGGTAGATTGGACGGCAAAGTCGCCATCGTCACCGGGGCAAGTTCGGGCATTGGAGAGGGAACAGCTGAGCTGTTCGCCAAAGAAGGGGCAGCGGTAGTACTCACCGCTCGTCGCACCGACAGGCTGGAAGCTTTGGCCGAAAAGATCACGAAGGCCGGTGGCCGTGCGTTGGCTGTTACCGGCGATGTGCGCAAGGTCGAGGACGTGAAGAACGTGGTTGCACAAACCATGGCGACCTTCGGCAAGATCGACGTTCTCGTGAACAACGCCGGCATCCTCGATAAACATATGCCCACCATCCGCTGCCCTGACGAACTCTGGCACGATGTCATTGCCACCGATCTAACCGGAGTCTTCTACTACTGCCGCGAGGTCCTGCCTCACATGGTGGCGGCGGGGAAGGGCTCGATTGTGAACGTGTCTTCTATCGGGGGCATCTACATGAGCGCGGGCGTCCCGTATTCGTCTGCGAAGGCGGGCGTGAACGGGCTGACGCGGAACATCGCCCTTCAGTATTCGGGTACGGGCATTCGCTGTAACTCGGTGAACCCCGGGCCTACACCCACGGAAGCCAATACTCCCGAGAAGCTTGCTACTTTTGACCAAGAGTTCATGGAGATCTGCGCCAAACACCAGTTCTGGGCCGGCGAGTCCGAAGTGATCGACCAAGCGTATGCCATCCTCTTTTTCGCGAGCGATGAATCCCGGTACATCACCGGCCAATGGCTGGTGGTCGATAGAGGCATGAACCTGTAGCAGCCTAATGCTGCGAGCAAACCGCTAGGGACAAAAACCGACAAGGAGAACCCTCATGCACGAATATCCGCTACCACTTGACAAGATGCCTTACGACGATCGTACATACACCACTCCGCAGTTGGACTATTCGACTCCGCCTGCCAATGAGCCAGGCCCGTGGGCCATCAGCAGTGATTTGGTGATGGTCGATCTCTCCCATCCCTGGGGTAACGACCAGCCCACCTGGCCGGCTGGAGCTCAGCCCTACACTACTCCCGTCCAGTACATGAGCAAATTCAATCGGCGTACTCAACTGATGTACGGCTTCCCCCAGCACGTCTCCACTCACTACGATGCTCCTTCGCATGTGTGCCAAGAGAGCCCCTTCAACCATGAGGTGCCTTTGGAGAAATTCATCAGCCCGGCAGTGATCTGGGATGTACCCTGCACTCCCATGGAGACCATCACTCCGGAGCGGCTGGCACAGTGCACCCCGAAGTTGCAACCCGGCGACTATGCCATCATCGTGACCGGCTGGCACCGGCTCTACTCGGACTCCGATCGCTACTTCCTGTGGAGCCCTGGTCTCTCTGAAGCGGCCGGCGAGTGGCTGGTGGAACAGGGGGCTTCGGGCTTCGGCATCGACTGCCAGGCCCTCGATCATCCCTGCGCGTCATACATGGCCGAGCACGGCCCCGGTCCCCTGGTGCCTCGAGTGATCGATCTTTACGAGAATACCTTCTTCCCCGGTAGAAAAGCCAAAGAAGACCATCCCAAGTGGGAGCCGGTACATGAGGTCTTCCTCAAGCGCAACATCCCGGCCTGGGAGAACGTGGGCGGCGACGTGGACAAGGTGCTGGGCAAGCGCTGCGTGGTCTGCGCCTTCCCCACGCGCTGGTACATGGGGGACGGCTCCATCGTGCGCATGGTGGCCTTCATCGACAAGAAGGACCTTAACGACGTTCCTACCCGGACCTACAAGTACGGCGTCTACTAGGATGGTAGCACTGGGCGGGAGCGGGGCCGCCCCCGCTTGTTGCCGGCCCCCACGGCCCGCCGATCCCCCCCCCGCCCGTGGCCGAAGAGGCCGCCTGGCTGCGCCAGCTTAAGCTGAAAGACGCGCAACTGGTCGAGCCC
>JAXGNF010000076.1:0-12085 GCA_040768135.1 Thermoleophilia bacterium
TGCATCGCGACCGCCATGGAGACCGCGGGCGAGCTCACCCTGGCCGAGGTCCGCGACCTGCTCGGCACCTCCCGGCGATACACCCAGGTCTTACTCGAGCACATGGATTCTGAGGGCCTCACGCTCAGAGTGGGGGAGGCGCGGCGCTTGCGCCGCCGCCGGCGGTAGGCTCCGCGGGCGGTAGGCTCCGCGGGCCCCCGCGAGGGTATCGGCTTCGGGTATGATTAGCGGCGTGCGGAGCGGCGCTCGGTCTGGTGGCCGGCCCGGTCTTCAAAACCGGTGTTGGGGGGTAGGCCCCTCCAGGGTAGGTTCGATTCCTATGCCGCTCCGCCAACTTCTACCACCTCTCCGCGGGTGATACGGTTGCCTCAGGCAAACGAGAGCGGAGAGGAGTCCAGAGTGAGCGAGAGTTCGGGTCCTCGCATCGAAGTCATACACACCGGCCAGAACGATCCTAGCTACAACCTGCCCTATGCGCCGGCCATGAAAGTCCATGGGGGCAAGCTGGTCTTCACGGCCGCTATGGCCGCGCCTACCTACCATCACCACCCCCATCGGCCCGAGGAGTTCGACCACCTGCCCGAAGACACCGCCGAACAGGCTCGTCTGACCATGGAGCAACTCAAAGAGATACTGGCGGCCGCCGGTGGCACTCTTCAGGATGTGGTGTTCGTCACCCGCTTCATCCGAGACCTAGCCGAGAATCAAGACGCCATCAACCGGGTGTGTGGCGAGTATTTCGGCAACCATCGGCCTGGGAGTTGTACTGTCGAAGTGGCACGGCTCGCTACTGACCCTCGGCTCAAGTTCGAGATGAGCGTGATAGCGGTGGTTCCTGAGTGAAGGTCGATTCTGCGGTCCTCTCCTGGCGGGTCGCTCTGACGCCCCAAAGCGCCAGCAGGGTCAAACCGGCCACGACCGACACCATCCCTACGATTTCCCACGGACTGAGCTCTTCGCTCAACTGAAGCCAAGAGGCGAGCACTCCGACCACCGGGGTTCCGATAGTGCCGAGGCCGGCGATGTTGGCCGGCATGGCGCCTAGCACGTACAGCCACAGGAGAGAGCTGAGGGCCGTCGATATGAGGATGGTGTAGGTGAGTGACCATATGAAAGTGGTCGACCAGTGGATACCGCCGCCGGGGACGAACACCGCCAAAATGGCGAGCGGGATCGAGCCGAAAAAGGTCGACCAAGCCGCAAAGGAGAGCAGATCGACATCGCGTCGTCTTCTGACGACCTTCGCCACGGTCGCGCCTGCGGCGAAACACACCGCTCCGATCAGAGTGAGGAAGCTGCTCAGTACGCCGTGCAGTTTCCAAGGTTCGATGATGAGCACCAGTCCTACCAGGCCAAGGCCGACTGCGATCCATTGACTTCCTCGCATCCGCTCGCCGAGGAACACCCAGGCGACGGGTAACAGCCAGAACTGCCAGGTGTTCGCGAGCATGGCGGTATGCCCCGCACCGCCTGTGACCAGAGCGGTGGCGGTGAAAGCCGTGAATGCTCCCAGTTGGAGGACTCCCACAATCGCCGTGAGGGCTACTGCCTTGGGACGGAGAGGGCGCCCTATGACCATCATGATGACGAGCAGTAGGAGGCCGGCCGGTAGGCAGCGCAACGCGGCGAACACGAAGGGACTGCTCTCCATGATGCCAAGCTTGTTTGGTACCCAGGAGTATCCCCATATGAAGGGGAGGATGGCGAGTACCAAGACCGGTAGGTAGCGGGGAGACCGCACCGCGCCTCCAATTCCGTGTGGACATAGGCAGACCGACCCGGCCATTCTATCTCCCGATCCCGGTGGTCTACTCACGTGGGCCCGACGATGATAATGTGGCAACAAGCATATGAGGTTCGGCTTTGAGGGCCCGGCCGATGCATGCTCATGGGGGCGCCGCCGGGCGAGTTGGTTCCACAGCTACGCCGGAAGGGGTAGGAGCGTGAAGATCAAGGGTGCGGTACTGCGAGAAATCAACAAACCCTACAGCCTTGAAGAGTTAGAACTCGACTCGCCGCATGCGAATGAGGTCCTCGTCAAATGGCTATACACGGGTTATTGTCACAGCGACCTAAGCAACCTTAAGGGTCGTACGATGATGGCTCTGCCGTTGGTTGCGGGTCACGAGTGTGCAGGGGTCGTGGAGGCGGTCGGCGAAGGGGTCACCAAGGTAAAAAAGGGTGACCATGTGGTCGGCACCTGGATGGTTCCATGTGGGGAGTGTCCCGAGTGCCGTCGCGGTCTGGGTAACATCTGTTCGGGCAACTTCGGGCCCTTCGTGTCGGGCACCATGCTCGACGGCACCACGCGTATCAAGGACGCGAACGGCCAGACGGTTCTTCACGGCAATTTCGTCTCGGGTTACTCCGACTACACCGTTGTGCCCGAAGGGGGCGTCGTCCCCATTCGAAAGGACATGCCCCTCGACCAAGCCTGTCTTCTGAGCTGCTGCGTTCCCACTGGTTGGGGCACCGTCACCAAGGCGGCCAACGTACAGCCGATGGACAGAGTGGCCGTCTGGGGATTGGGGGGGGTTGGTCAGAATGTGCTACGGGCCGCCGCGGTGCGGGGCGCTCATCCGCTGATTGCCGTGGATCTAGAGGAGTCACGCCGGGAGAAAGCGATGGCGTTGGGTGCGAGTCACTTCATCTGTAATGCCCAGGAAGACCCCATCCCACAGATCCTTGACCTGACCGATGGGGGTTGCGACTATGTCTTCGAGGCCGCTGGGCAGGTGGGTGCTACCGAGCAGGCTTGGTGGGCGATGCGCCCGGCCGGCAAACTCATGATGGTGGGCATCATCTCCCAGCACGAGCGGGCCGGACTGCCTCTTACCTTCTCGGTTTTCCACCAGAAGGCGGTGATCGGGACCCTCTATGGGTCGGTGGCGGTGCAGGACGAGATTCCCAAACTGGTCGAGCAGGCGATGAGGGGTGACCTAATGCTCGACAGTATCATCGAGGGGTATTTCGAACTCGATGAACTGAATGATATTGCGGAAAAGATGGAGAATCGACAACTGGGCGGGCGCTGGATCTGCAGACTAGACTGATAGGCTCCGGTGTCTTCGAGGCGAGCGGCTGCGGCATTCCTCGAGTTCCCGAAGATGGAGGTTTTCATGGATACGGCACAACGCGACGGTTTGTCCGAAACTCCCGATGCCGTCTGTTCCGATGAGCCGACGATCCTCGAAGAGATCGAGGTCGAGGATCTGGCCGTCGACGGCATCTGTGGAGTCTACTGATACGTCCTTGCCCGTCATCAGGCCGGCCGTATATCTCGTGCCGGACGGGGTCCGCGTGCGGTCGGAGAACTTCGGGCTACTGTTCTACGATACCCGCTCGACCACTCTGACCTTCGTCCGATCAGGCGACAGCTTAGAAGCGGCGCCGTTCACCGGCGAACGCCGCGTTCTCCGCGTGGTCGAATCCGATGAGAACCGGCGGGCGACAATCGAACGCCTCCTAAAGAGCCTGCTTGCCAAGGGTCTTATAGTTGTCGACGAGTCTGACTAACATCCGGCTGCGCGCCCCGGTCAACGTCACGTGGGAGATCACTGAGGTCTGCAACCTTCAGTGTCGGCACTGCCTGTCGGCGGAGCTTCGGACCGATGGGGCGGGAGAACTAGATCTTGCTCAATGTCGGACGTTCATTGACGAACTGGTGCGCATGCAGGTCTTCCAGGTGAACTTTGGGGGCGGTGAGCCCTTCTTACGTGGCGATTTTCTCGATATCGTGCACTATGCACACAGCCGTGGCATCACCATCTGTATCAGCACGAACGGGACGACCCTCGATGACGGCCTCGTCGACGAGTTGATCACGATGACGCCCATCTATCTTCAGGTGAGCTTGGATGGAGCTCGGGCGGAGACCAACGACGCCATCCGGGGGGAAGGGACGTTCGAGCGCATCCTTGCCGGTGTCGACCTTCTGGCCGCGCGCGGGTATCCCGACCTCAGCCTCAACATGGTGGTGACACGCAGGAACGTCTCGGAGATCGCCGAGTTCGACCAGTTGGCCCGCCACTACGGGGCTAAGACCCGACTGTCTCGTTTCCGCCCCTCCGGAAGAGGGAGGAGCGTCTGGGAAGACTACCGGCTGAGTAGCGGACAACTTCTCGAGCTGTCTGTGTTTTTGGGAGAACACCCCGAGGTTCTCACCGGCGACTCTTTCTTCGCCCTTACTCCGGAGGGCCGGCGGACGCTGGGATTGAACATGTGCGGTGCCGCCAAAATGACCTGTGCAGTGGCGCCCGATGGGAGTGTTTATCCCTGCGCCTTCCTTTGCTCCCCTGAATTCTATGCAGGCAACGTTACCTCAACCCCCCTTTCAGTCATTTTTGGCTCATCGCCGGTGTTCGAACGCTTCCGCACGCTCGAGGTACATAGCTGCCGCTCATGCAATCGCTTCTCAGTCTGCCACGGTGGCTGTCCGGCGATCGCGTATTTTCTTACCAAGTCCGTGGACCTTCCCGACCCAGAGTGCCTGCGCGCGGTGGTATCGGCTGAGGAGGTGGCCCGAAGCCATGCAGTTTCCCCATCTGTTTAGTCCCCTCCGCATAGGTCGGGTGACGGTGCCCAACCGCATCTCGTTCTCGGCCCACCTGACCAATTTGGCGGAAAAAGGACTACCGACCGAACGGCTGGTGCACTACTTGACCGCTCGGGCGCGAGGCGGGACTGGGCTGATCATCACCGAGGAGCAGTCCGTCCACCCCACTGACCGGGCTTATGAGCATCTCATGGAGGCCTTCCGACCGGAGATCATTCCAGGGTTCAAGCGCCTCACTCGAGCGGTGCATGCTTACGACACGCGCATCTTCGCCCAGCTCAATCACAACGGACAACAGTGCAGCGGGGCGCTCTCGCGGTTGCCTGTGTGGGCGCCGTCGGCCATCCCCGACGTGATGTACCGGGAGACGCCCAAAGTCATGGAACTCGAAGAGATTCGGGAGGTTGTGGAGCATTTTGCCTTAGCGGCGATCCATGTGCGTGAAGGTGGGTTCGATGGGGTCGAGTTGCAGTTCGGACACAGCTCTTTGGCCCGACAGTTCATGTCTCCGCTTACGAACTTCCGGGGTGACGAGTATGGCGGGGACTTCGATAATCGAATGCGGTTCCCCCTGGAGGTGGTTACGGCTGTCAGAGACGCGGTGGGGGCGGACTTCACGGTGGGGGTGCGTCTGTGTGCCGACGAGATGATTCCTGGGGGACTCACCCTCGAAGACGCCAAGCAGGTCGCACAGCGGTTGGAAGCCACAGGCGATCTGGACTACTTCAACCTCACGCTGGCTACCTTCTACAACCTCTATCTGGTCGGGGGACCGATGCACCTTCCTTTGGGTTACGCGGTTCCTTTGGCGGCGGGCATCAAGGGAGCGACAACTCTTCCGGTGTTCGCCACCGGACGTATCAACGACCCGGCCATGGCCGAACGGGTATTGGCAGACGGACAAGCCGACATGATCGGCATAGTGCGGGGTCAGATCGCCGACCCCGATTTCGCCCGCAAGGCCCGCGAGGAGCGGGCCGAAGAGATTCGCTACTGCATCGCCTGCAACCAGAACTGCTACGGACGAGTGGGGCTCAACCGGACCATAGGGTGCGTTCAGAACCCGGCAGTCGGCCTGGAGGACACTGAGGGCGAGCACCATCTGCGGCCCGCCCTCCGTAAGAAGCGGGTCATGGTGGTCGGTGGGGGTCCGGCGGGTATGTGGGCGGCTAAGATTGCCGCTATGCGGGGGCATGACGTGACCTTGTTTGAGAAGGGCAAGGAGTTGGGGGGCCAGGTTCTGTTGGCCGCGAAGGGGGCGGGCCGGGACGAGTTTGGGGTAATCGCTCGTAACGAGCGCAATCAGTTGGCTCGTCTCGGTGTACCGGTGGAATTGAATGTCGAAGTGACGCCTGAGTTCGTCCTCGAACAGGATCCGGATGCGGTGATAGTGGCGACCGGTTCTCGCCCCAAGGCCTGTCCGGTGGCAGGCGCGGACGGCCGGCACGTTTTCAACGTTTGGGAGGTTCTTGGCGGAGAGGCGGAACTTGGCGAGCGGGTTCTCCTTATCGATTATGACGGCCACCATCAAGCAACAGCCACGGCGGAGTTCATAGCCGAGTTGGGGAAGTCGGTGCACGTGGTTACCTCGGCTCTGTTTGTGGGCTCCGACCTGGGTCCGTCGCAGGACCTCTATCTAGCGCGCCAGAGACTGCTCCAGAAAGGAGTCACTCTCACCCCCGACTTCGCGGTCATGGAGATCAAGGGGCTTGAAGTGCATGGTTTCGACGTGTATTCGAATGTGTGGGATGTGATCTCGGACTACGACAGCATCGTGACCGCCATGGGCAACGATGTCTGCGACGCCCTTTACTTCGCCCTCAAGGGCAAAGTGCCGGAGTTGCTGCGCGTGGGGGACTGCGTTGCGCCCCGCAAGGTCGATATGGCAGTACACGAAGGTTACATGGCCGGGAAGCGCGTGTGACGACCGCAGTCGATAGAGAGAGGGATCATACCTCCTGCGCCGAGTCTGGGGCCGGCGATACAGAGGTGGCCCCCGCTCCGGTAGGCCTGCTCGTGCTCTTGGAGCCCGGAGACGGCTGCGACGGATTGTCCGGCTTGGCCCTGGCGGCTGAGGGACGGCGTCTGGCGCGCACTCTTGGGGTGCCGATCCATCTAGCCACATGGCCCGAGGGAGCGGGCTCCAACCTTGAGGGGCTCACCGCGGCGGCCGTCGATCTGATTCTTAAGACCCGGCCTGCAGCCGTGATCATGGCCGATACGGACACCGGAAGGCAGTTGGCCCCTATGATCGCGTACAGGCTGGGCTACGGATGCGTGACGGGCTGCAGCGATGTATTCGTGCGGGCCGGTGCTCTTGTGTTCGTGAAGCCGGTGTACGGTGGTTGGCTGGAGCAGGATTTCGAAGTTCTACCCGGCACCGTGCCGGTGGCGACCCTCGACCTTGCCGGCATGGAGGCGTCGGACGAGAAGGCGGACCGGCTGCCGACTCCAGAAACCCTGCAAGTAGACGTCTCCTTGACCGGGCCGGTCCGGCGGCTCGAACTCATCTCTCCAGACCCTCGCTCGATGGATCTCGTCCATGCTGGACGCATCATAGCGGCTGGTGCCGGCAGCGTGGGTGAGGATCTCCTTGCCGTCGTCCAAGAACTCTCCGAACTACTGGAGGGTTCGGTGGGAACAACGCGGCCGGTGGTCGACGATGGACGGCTTCCTAAGGAGCGGCTGATTGGGCAAACGGGCCGTACGGTGACCCCGGAACTCTATCTAGCCTTGGGGTTGTCCGGCTCGCCCCACCACGTCGCCGGGGTGAGAGGAGCGGGGCAGATCCTTGCCGTCAACAAAGATGTGAGGGCACCCATCTTTCAGTTTGCCGACTTGGGCTACGTGGCCGATCTGAGAGCGGTGCTGCCCGCGCTGGTGAGCAAGATCAAGGAGTGGCGGGATGCCTTCGAAAGTCCGAACGTCTCCTGAAGGCGTGCCACTGGGTGGCAGCCGGCCTTCGGAGCCTGCTCCGAAGGCCGCAGGCGCGCCGGCCTCTCCTAATGCTTTCGACGTCATCGTGGTCGGCGCAGGCCCGGCTGGTACAAGCGCGGCTCTTTCCCTAGCCCGCAAAGGGATGAAGGTCCTTCTGCTCGAGCGGGGCGAGTATCCGGGAGCTAAGAACATGTTTGGTGGCATGATGGCCTATTGTCCCGCGCCAGAAGAACTGATCCCCGGCTTCTGGGAACGGGCTCCGTGGGAACGGGCCGTCACCAAGCGGACTCTCTCGGTAGTGAGTGGATCTTCCACCACGTCCTTGGTCTTTCAGGCCGCCTCCGGTTCTGATCGGCCTTCGGTAGGGGCGGGGTCGACGTCAGACCGGACGCTGACCGGATTCACCCTCTTTCGCCCATTATTCGACCGCTGGTATGCTGAACAGGCGGTCGCTCAAGGGGTCACCCTGCTTACAGGGTGCAGGGTCGAGGGGCTGCTCACGCGGGACGGAGTGGTCCGAGGCGTGCGTGTCGCGGGTGACGACGACGTCGTGGAAGCGCCCGTGGTAGTAGCCTGCGATGGGATGCTCTCGTTTTTGGCGGAGGAGGCCGGCCTGCACAAGGGACTGAGGCCGGAGCACGTTGCTTTGGGCATCCGGGGCCTCTACGCACTTGATGAGGAACAGATCAACGACCGGTTTGGACTCCAAGGCCGAGAGGGCGCGACTCAGGAATTCCTAGGCTGCACCCACGGCATCCGCGGGGGGGCCTTCATCTACACGCAGGCGGAGACCATCTCCGTGGGCCTGGTGCTACACCTTGACTCACTGAAGGCGCGAGGAATACCTGCGTACGATGTCCTGGAGCGGTTCGTCGCTTCGGCCTCGGCCGCTCGGCTGCTCAAAGGAGCGCGGCTGGTGGAATACTCTGCTCACCTCCTGCCGGAAGCCGGCATACGCATGGTGCCCCGCCTTTCCACCACGGGGTTGGTGGTCGCGGGTGACGCTGCCGGTCTCTGTTACACGAACGGCCTGATTCAGGAGGGAATGAACCTGGCGATCACCTCCGGCCTTCTGGCCGGGGAGGTGGTTGCGGGGGCTCTGGCTGAGGGGGACCTGTCCGCCCGTCGCCTGGAGGAGTACGATCGGGAGTTGAAAAGGAGCTTTGTACTCAGGGACATGAAGACGTCCAGCCGTGCTATCGAATTCATGCGTGAGGACCGGCTCTTCACCGTGTACCCGCGGGTGGTCGGTGCCCTCCTTGAAGACCTCTACCGTTCCGATGGCACGCCCAAGTTGAAGATCGGTCGCCTCGCCCGCCGGGCCTTCAAGGGTGAGGTGTCGGTGCGCGAACTGATCACCGACCTGTATCGGGGAGGGAGGGGGTACCTGTGATAGTCGATGACTTGTTCGATCTGGTCAGTTATCGGATTCATCCGAAAGCCCACATTGTTGTCGACTCCGAGATATGCCGGGATTGTGCCCATAGAGCCTGCACTTTCTCTTGCCCCGCGCGCTGCTATACGTGGAGCGAAGAGAGGTCCCGGGTGGAATTCGCATACGAGACCTGCCTGGAGTGCGGCACCTGCCTGCTCATCTGTGATAGAGAGGCTGTCGATTGGCACTACCCTCAGGGGGGATATGGTGTGCGCTACCGGGTCACATAAGGCGGAGCCGGTGCGGGTCTTGGTCTTCCTAGGGTCGGCGGCGGACACCCGCATCCCGCCGGTGCATGACCCGCGCAGCGGTCGAGTCCGAGAGGAGTGGCTGGTGCGCGAGGTCGACCCCGCCTCAACCCGAGCACTCGATCTGGCCCTGCGCTTGAAGAAGTCCGCAGGGGCAATAGAGGTAACGGTTGTGCATTTCGGACCGGAGGACGGCACCCCTTGGCTTCGTCGAGCCCTCGCTCTGGGTGCGGACCGGGCGGTGCGGGTCTGGGATGGGGAGGTCACCCGGGCCCGTGTGGCCGGCAAGGCGGTCATCTTGGCCGCGGCGGCTGAAGCAGCCGGTTTCGACCTTGTGCTTGTTGGAGCAAGAGGGGCTGTTGACGCCGATGGCCTGCTCGGCGTGTGGGTGGCCGCGCTTCTTGAGGTGCCCTGCGTGACCCAGGTAATCAGTATTGCCGGCGGAGAGACCGCCGCGAACGGCCTCGAACACGTTCTCTCAGAGGAAGGCCGTGTCGAGATGACACGTGGCCTTGATCGAGGCTTTCGGGAACGGGTGGAAGTCCCATTGCCCGTGGTTGTGACGGTCTCATCTGAGGGCTTCGGCGCGCTCTCAACAGACGGGGGCGTCGTAATGCCCCTGATACCAACCGCCGGCTCGCTGATCGCCGCTCACAGTCGGGAGATCATCGTCTGGGACTTGGCCGATCTGGGTGTCCCGTTGGAGAGGGTGCGACATGCGGATGGGTTTTTCGTGCCACGGCGCCCCCGGCCTGTCCGCCCGCGCCCGCGGCCTATAGCCGCGCCCGACTCCGCTCTTCCTGCTTTCGACCGTATCCTCAAGCTCATCGAAGGCTCCGTCAAGCGGCGGGAGGGCCGCGTCGTCCATAAGTCGTCGGAAGAGACCGTGGCTGAGATCTTCCAGGTCCTGCGGGACGAGGGGTGGCTCGACCACCTCCGTCCCCAGCCCCATCCGCCCCTGGACGACGCGGACGGCTTGGCCTCAGGGGGCGACCAGGCTGCTTCCGATAGCGGTGGGCTTCATTGATCCCTCTGGCCTACCGGCTGCGCGATTCGGTGCGGATCGAACCGGTCTTAGACGACAGATGGCGCGTGGTGTCCGAGGCGCCTCTCACTGTATTGACAATCAATGCCGCCGCCGCTCGACTGCTTGAACAGGCACGTCAAGAGGCCTCGGTCGCTGAGTTGGCGGCCGTCTCAAGGACCGACCAAGAGCGCGTCTTCATGTTATGCGAACGCCTCCGTCGAAGGGGCATCCTCAAGGTGCGTCCGGTGCGGGTCGATCTTGAATCGGTGCCCTTCGTGACCATCATAGTCCCCACCCGCGATAGGGCAGAGGACCTGGATGACTGCCTATCCGCTCTCACTCACCTGGACTATCCTTTTGAGCGACTCGAAGTGCTGGTTGTGGATGACGGCTCGGTCAATCCATCCGCTGTGGAAGAGGTGGTCAGATGTCACGCTGCTCGACTTATGGCTAACGAGTCGAACCAGGGTCCTTCGTACTCTCGCAACCGCGCGGCTCGAGAAGCCATCGGGGAGATCCTGGCCTTCATCGATAGCGACTGTGTGGCTGATGCCGGCTGGCTCCGTGATCTGGTCCCGTTTTTTCGCTGGGAAAAGGTCGGAGCTGTGGGTGGGCGCACCGTTGGGTACTACACCGATTCCCGGCTCGATCGGTATGAAGAGGTGTCGTCGCCGCTCGACATGGGCAAAGACCTGGTCATCGAGTCCAGAGGCTATAGCACTTTCTACGTGCCCACCTGCAATCTGCTCGTTCGACGCTCTGTATACGAAGAGTTGGGCGGCCTGCGTGAAGACCTGTCGGTGGGCGAGGACGTGGACTTCTGCTGGCGCTTACGGGCAGGTGGGGCGTGCCTCGTCTATGTGCCGGGAGGGCTGGTCAGGCACAAACACCGGGACCGTCTCTCTGCCATGTTGCGACGACGGGCGGATTACGGGACCTCGGAAGCTACGCTCTACTCTTTGCACCGGGACAAGCGGAAGCGTTTCCCCTTGGCCCCTGGTCCGCTGGCGACCGCGGGCCTGCTCTCGACGGCTGTGATAGCACAGAGACCCAGGTTACTCCCCTTCTGCTTCCTCCCCCTGCTCTTCGATGGAACTGTTCGCGGGCGTCGTCTTCACCAGTCAGGCCTGGATCTGCCGGTCCGCACGGTCTGGCTCTCGGTGGCTCGAGGCCATCTGTCCATGGTCTACTTCATATACTTCCATCTCGTGAGGTACTACTTGGGGCCGTTGGCTGCGGTCGGCTTTTTTGTCTCGGGGATCCGGCTCCTTACCGTCCTCTCCCTCATATACGCTGGAGGGGTGGACTACATCACCCGCAGACCGCGGATGAGCTATCCCACATTTCTTGCGTACTACCTGCTGGAGCATGGAGCTTATCAGGCGGGGGTCATCGCCGGGTGTCTCCGAGTGGGCAGTTTCCGGTGCTATCTCCCGGGGACTCATGGGCGGATGGAGGGCTGGACTGGGGGGTCAGAGTGTACTAGTCTACAGACATGAAGCGACCGTAGCGCATCGGTCGTGAGTCAAGTTCACTGCGGGCAGGAGGTGTCTGGTGTCCGGTAGCGCATACAAGATAGTCGAATTGGTGGGGACGAGCACCGAGTCTTGGGAGGCGGCAGCTAAGCTGGCCCTCGAAACGGCGGCAGAAAGCCTCGAAGATATCCGGATCGCCGAGGTCGTCAAGATGGATGTACGGCTTGAAGAGAACAAGATAGTGGAATACCGCGTACGGATGACGGTCTCGTTCAAGTACCACAAAGAATTGAGAGACTAGCGCGCGGGAGTGGTCCTTTCCTCAATAGGGACCGGTGACTCGAAGGATGAGGGAGAGGCGCCGTTTGCTCGGCATGGCGCTTCCGCTCTCGTTGCGCGTCGACTAAC
>JAXGNF010000077.1:0-11883 GCA_040768135.1 Thermoleophilia bacterium
AACGCCGGGCAGGCGAACTACTCAGCAGCAAAGGCCGGGCTGATCGGGCTCACCAAGTCGTTGGCCAGAGAAGTGGCCTCAAGGAACGTGCGGGTGAATGCCGTAGCGCCCGGATACATCGAGACCGAGATGACGGCCGCCTTGGGTGAGTCGGCCAGAAATGCCATCATGAGCCAGGTTCCTCTGGGCAAGATCGGTACCCCCGAAGCTGTGGCCGACGCCGTAGCGTTCTTAGTCGGCGACTCCGCCTCTTTCGTCACTGGGGTGGTGCTGCCCGTCGACGGGGGTCTGGGCATCTGAAGGGAATAGAGGTGCAGTCAATGAGCACTATCTCGAAGACTATCGAATTGAAGCGAGTAGTAGTGACCGGTCTCGGCGTCGTGTCTCCTGTCGGTATCGGCAAGATGCCGTTCCTTGAAGCCCTTCTCGCCGGGCGCTCAGGAGTCAGGCGCATCGAGCGTTTCGATACGACGGACTTCCCGGTTAAAATCGCCGCCGAAGTCCGGGACTTCGACCCTCTTACATACATCGACAAGAAATGGGCCAAGAGAATGGATCGCTACGCTCAGTACGGTGTAGCGGCCGCCACCATGGCCCTTGAGGACTCTAGGTATCCCGTGGCCGACGACCCGTTCGCGGTCGGAGCGCTCATCGGTTCGGGAGTGGGGGGGCTCGACACCTTCATGGAGCAGACCGGCGTGCTCCTCGACAAAGGCCCCACCCGCGTCAGTCCCTTCTTCATCCCTATGATGATCCCTAATATGGCGTCGGCATGCAGTTCTATTCTCTTGGGCCTGAAAGGACCGGTCAACGCGACCTGTACCGCCTGCGCCGCAGGGACCAACGCGCTGGGAGATGCTTTCTCGATCATCAGGCGAGGGGATGCGGTAGCCATGTTTGCCGGAGGTGCCGAAGCTGCGGTGAACCAGGTGGGGATGTCGGCTTTTGCTGCACTGCGGGCGATATCAGCGCGCAATGATGAGCCCGAAAAGGCCAGCCGCCCTTTTGACGCTGAACGTGACGGCTTTGTCATGGGGGAAGGGGCCGGGGTGCTTGTGCTCGAAGAGGCAGAGCACGCTCTACGGCGAGGAGCCCATATCTATGCCGAGCTCGTAGGGTACGGCATGTCTGGGGACGCTTCGCATCTCACCGAGCCCGATGAGACCGGGGAGCCTGCAGGTCTGGCTATGGTCAGGGGGCTGAGCGACGCCGGCATCGACCCTTCGGATGTCGACTATGTGAATGCGCATGGGACGGCCACGCCGTTGGGCGACGTCATGGAGACGAGAGCTATAAAACGGGCGCTTGGGGAGCATGCGGCAGATGTCATGGTGAGTTCCAACAAAAGCATTTTCGGGCACTGCTTGGGAGCGGCAGGTGCACTCGAGGCTGCGGCCACTATTCTCTGTATGGGGGCCGGGAAAGTTGCGCCGACCATCAACCTAGAGCATCCGGACCCGGCTTGTGATCTCGACTATGTACCTAACGTGGCCCGAGAGGCTGTTGTGGATGTGGCCGTGTCGAACAGTTTTGGATTTGGGGGACACAACGCCTCGATAGTGATACGTAGGTGGCATGGCTAAATACGTTACGGTACAAATTGCTCGCAGGGAGCCGGCCCCGACGCCCCCACCGGCCGGAGAGCATTGCAAGAAGTGCAACGCACCTTTGGCCCCAGGCGAATTGGAGCGCACATTGCGTGTGTGTCCCCGTTGCGGTTACCACTATCCTTTGCCGGCACACGAGCGGGTGGCGCAGCTTGCCGACAAGGGTACGGTCGCTTTTGTTGCCGAAGAGGTCGAACCGGTGGACCCTCTAGCGTTTGTCGATTTACGAGCCTATCCAGACCGCTTGGCCGAAGCCAAGTTCAGCACCGGGCTGAGCGAAGCTTTTCTGGCAGCACTGTGCGAGATTGCAGGCATGCCGGCCGCTTTAGGGGTACTCGACTTCAAGTTCCTAGGCGGCTCCATGGGCTCGGTAGTGGGGGAGCGTTTCTACCGGTTGGCGAAAGTGGCCGTCGAGCAGCACAGGCCGCTTGTGATCGTAGCCGGCTCGGGCGGGGCCCGCATGCAGGAAGGACTCTTCTCCTTGATGCAGATGGCCAAGACCGTCGTCGCGGTGCAGATGCTCGGGCGGGCCGGTCTCCCATACATCACCGTCCTGACTCATCCTACCACCGGTGGTGTGTTTGCCAGTTTTGCCACGGTAGCCGATATCATCATCGCCGAGCCGGGGGCGGTCATGAGCTTCGCCGGGGCACGCATCATCGAGCAGACGACGCGGGAGAAGCTCCCGCCGGGCTTCGGCTCGTCGGAGTCCCAATTGGCACACGGCCAGGTCGACATGGTAGTCGAGAGGCGCGAACTGAAAGACCGACTAGCCCGGTGTCTGGCGTTCCTGACTGGAGGGCCTGACGATGGCTGAGCCGATGAGCCCCGAGGCTGCATGGGAAGCCGTGCAGTTGGCCCGTCATCAGGACAGGCCCCAGACTCTCGACTATATAGCTCAGGCATTGCCCGACTTCCTCGAGTTGGGCGGCGACCGTCTGCATGGGGACGACAAAGCGGTTGTTGGTGGTCTCGCCACCCTCGGAACGACCCGCATCGTATTGATAGGCCATCAGAAGGGGCACACCCTCAAAGAAAGACAGGAGCGCAGCTTCGGCATGAGTCGTCCGGAGGGCTATCGAAAAGCCATGCGGCTGGCTCGTCTCGGTGAGAAGTTCGGTCTGCCGGTAGTCACGCTGGTCGACACCCCGGGCGCCTACCCGGGCAAAGACGCCGAAGAGGGTGGTCAGGCGGGGGCCATCGCCCGTAGCATCGAGACGTTCGCCGGACTCACCGTCCCAACGGTGACGGTGATCATCGGCGAGGGAGGCTCGGGCGGCGCTCTTGCTCTCGCCGTCGCAGACCGCGTGTTCATGTTGCAGAATTCCATCTACTCGGTGATCTCTCCGGAAGGCTGCGCGGCTTTGGTGTGGCGCGACGCAGCTGAGGCGCCGCGAGCCGCCGCCGCTTTGCGGGTTGGAGCTCAGGGCCTCTTCGAACTGGGTCTGGTCGACAAAGTGATTCCCGAACCTCCAGGGGGAGCTCACACCGATCATCAGGCAATGGCGGAAAGCGTTATGAACGAAGTCCGACTTGCGGTGGAGGAACTGCAGCGGCTGGATGGTGGTGAGCGGCTGCGCCTGAGGCGCGACAAGTACCTGAGCATGGGGAGTTATACAACGACTGACTCAAGGTAGGGCGGCTAACGTTTCAAGTGCACCAGCCGCCTCATCGTAGGAGATCGCCGGCACGATATCTTACGTCTTGGTCCAGCCGACCGTAGCCGCCGGTCGACCACCTGAGTGACGGAGCATGCGTGGTGACATGTCTGCTCCTCGGTCTTAGCGCTGATAGAATCCTGGTATGGATGTTGAGGATCTCTTCGGTGCGGGTCTTCGAGCCGATCTTTCCGCAAACGCTCCTCTAGCGGCGCGCCTGCGTCCCCGCGGGCTTGACGAGGTGGTGGGCCAACGACACCTGCTCGCCCCAGGGGCTGCATTTCGGGTTGCGATCGAGACCGGCACCGTCGGTTCCATGATTTTTTTCGGCCCTCCCGGTACGGGCAAGACGACAGTGGCCCGTTTGGTGGCTGCCGCAACGGGGGCGGCGCTCGAAGAGTTGTCTGCCGTCAGTTCCGGAGTGGCCGATGTGCGACGCGTCATCGACGATGCTCGCGACCGACGAGCCCAGACCGGACGCCGGACGGTGCTGTTCATCGACGAGATTCATCGTTTCTCGAAAGCCCAACAGGATGCACTTCTGCATGCGGTCGAGGACGGGATTGTCACGCTTATAGGAGCGTCTACCGAAAACCCGTATTTTGAGGTCATACCGGCTCTCATATCCCGTTGTGAGCTCTATCAGTTCCACCCACTAACCAAAGATGACATCCGTGTATTGCTCGATAGAGGAGTGGCTGCCTTGAAGGCGCGCACCCTGGCAGACCGGCCCCCGGTCTCAGCAGACGACGACGTTCTCGATCTCATCGCGGAAGGGGGCTTGGGCGACGGACGCCGCGCCTTGACCATCCTGGAACGCTCCTTTGTACTGGCGGGAGCCAGAGGGTTGACGAAGCTAGACGAGTCCATCGTCCAAGAGGGAGCGCAGCGCAAGCTGGTGCTGTACGACAAAGATGCCGACGCCCACTACGACATCATCTCGGCCTTCATCAAGAGCCTCCGAGGTTCCGATCCGGACGCGGCCCTCTATTATCTTGCGGTGATGCTCAGTGGGGGCGAAGACCCTAAGTTCATTGCCCGCCGGATGGTCATCTTTGCGTCGGAAGACATAGGCAACGCCGATCCGCACGCGCTTGAACTGGCCGTATCAGTAGCGCGCGCCGTCGAGTTCGTGGGGTTGCCCGAATGCCGAATCAACTTGGCGCATGGAGTCACCTATCTTAGCTGTGCGCCGAAATCGAATGCGTCCTATGTCGCGATCGAAGCCGCCTTGGCAGAGGTGGAGAACCATGGGGCACAACCTCCCCCGGTTTTCTTGCGAAGTACCGGCTATTCGGGAGCAAAGGTACTGGGGCACGGTGTAGGATATGAGTATCCCCACGAAGGGGGCGGTTATGGAGCACAACGACACCTGCCGGAAGGCCTCGCGGGGCGGGAGTTCTACCGGCCTACGAAAGAAGGACAAGAAGGTCGGATGGGGGAGTTTCTTCAAAAGATGAGAGCTCTTCGCAGCCGAGGGACGTAAGGTCTGAGGGTGTGGCCATTAGTCAAGAAAACGTGGTGGCGGCCGATAATACTGTGACGGTCATGAAGCGCGGGATGGGCCCCAAATGAGTAGTTCTGGTATGCGGCACAGGGCCACGATGGGTCGGCGCGGCAAGGCCAGAAGCCGCAGTGAGGCAGCAAGGAGGAGACTCACGATGGACGGGATGGCAACCTTCCTTCTGGGGGGTGCGGTAGGCGTAGCCTTGGGGTATCTAGCCTCGCGCAAAAGGGCGCATAGGTCGGTCACCGGCACAGCCGGGCAGTCGCTCGAGGCTCCCTCGATCCAGACTGCTCCGACCGAAGCTCCGTCTGTGGAGGCTCCCCCGCAGGTTTCTGCACACGAGGCTCCTCCTGTCGAGGCTCCTTCCGTCGAGGCTCCTCCCGTGGAGACTTCCCCGCAGACTCTCGCGCATGGGACTCCGTCTGTGGAGGCTCTTCCGATCGAGGTGCCTGTATATGAGGGGGCCGTGTCTCTGCAAGAGGTTGTTCCAGAGGAAGTTTTTGGTGCTGCCGGTGTAGTCGAGGCGCCCGTAGACGAAGAGGCGATGGTTGAAGAAGGCACGGTGGAGGACTTCTCTGCAGAGGGAGTGACTGCAGAGGCTCCGGCTGGTTGGGAGGATGCGGGAGAGGTAAGCGCGGACACTCCGGCTGTGTGGGGGGAAGAAGTCATCGAGTCTCCGCCGATAGAGGAAGGGGAAGTAATCGAGCCCTCCGCGCTGCCGGAGCCAATACACGGGCAGGTTTTGGAGGAAGCCGTTGAAATGCCGGCTGCCCACGGCGAAGTGTCGATGCCGGAACCTGTTGTTGCTGAAGGTCCTGTTGAAGAAACGGCAGAGCAGGTGTCCGAGGTGGTAGGCGATGCCACTCCGGCAGCAATCGACGAGGTGGTCGAAACCCCCGACATCGGCGTCATAGAAGAACACCTGCCGTGGGGGCTTGGGCAGGCAGAGGTCAAGAGCGAGTCGGTGGAGGCTCAGGAACCTCTGGGGCTGGCTGGTGTAGACATCGCGGAGATCGAGTTCGTCGACCTGGGGGCGTTTGAGACTTTGAAGGAAGAGGTTGCTGAACCGGAGGCCGTAGAGTCGCCGTTCTCCAGTCGGGAAGACACCGCGGAAGTTGATGTGACCGCCAAGCCCGATACGTCTCCCGGGGTCGATATTTCCATAGAGGCAGATACTCCCTCAGAGGCAGATGCTCCCTTGGAGGTGGATGCCCTCACAGAGACCGGCGCCTTCACAGAAACCGACGAACTCACAGAGCCCGATGCGCCCACAGGAACCGACACCGCCATAGGGCCCGACGCTTCTCTCAAGGTCGATGTGCCTGCGGGAGACGACGTAAGTCCTGTAGCTTCTTTGGCACCTGTGACTAGTGGGACGCCGCCGAGCGTTTCGCCGGTGGACGATCTTAAGGCGCGTATCGAGGAGACTCGGCGACGCATCCGCCGCGAGCTGGAACGACCTTTTGTATCTGTTGACGAGATCGAGCACACCCAGGACTGGGTGACTTCACCCGTGGTGCCGGTGGTAGAGGAGTCGGTCGAGCCGCAGTCGGTCGAGCCGCAGCCTGTGGAACCACAGCCGGTCGAGTCCGATGTGATCGAGCCAAGTCTCGCGGAACCTGAGCCTCAGGAGTCCGTGGCGACCGTTACAGTTGCTGGAGGGTTCGTCTCCGGTGGGGCCGCGGAGGAAGAGGCGGGTGAGGTTGCGGACTACGCGTCCATGAAGAATCGCATTGAGGTGACCCGTAGCCGGCTCAAAGCCAAAGCGTTCGATGCGATGATGGCGGGGGAATCGGCCCTATTGAGCCGTGAGCCCGAGGACGTTCAACCAAGAAAGCCGGTCACGCCGGCCATCGACAGCGAGATCGATCAAACCATCGAGACCAGCCTCCGCGAGCAAGAAGACTAGGCAGATCCCGCGGGCTCGTCTTCGTTTGGGGTAAGGAAGTCCTGCTCCTGGTGGGCCGCTCGCGGTACATGGAGTGGCCTACGGAACAAGTTGCGCAGGTCTGTCCATGAGGCGTCACGCGACCCTTCTACGATCTCCAGAAACCCTTTGAGCTTAGCGTCCAGATTGTCCACATGATGAAGGATCAGTGCCTCGACGGTCTTGGGTCGTTTTGGAGAGCCCCACTCCAGTTCGCCGTGATGACTAACAATGCAGTGGAGGAGTTGCCGCAGTTTCTCGTCCGGAAACGATGGCAGTTGCTTCGTCTTTTCGGATACTAGGGTGACTCCTTGGATGACGTGCCCGAGCAGGCGTCCAGCGTCGGTATAGTCGATGGCCGTTTCGTAAGAGAGCTCTCCGATCTTGCCTACGTCGTGCAGGAGGGCGGCGGTGAGTAGCAGATCGCGATCGACCCGCCCGTATTGCTGGCCGACGAATTCGCAAAGATCGGCTACTGCCACGGTGTGCTCCATCAGGCCGCCCAAGTAAGCGTGGTGGTAAAGCTTAGCTGCCGGGGCGGTGCAAAAGGCCTCGAAGAAGTTGGGATCGCCGAAGACGGATTCGAGTAGTGCTCGGTAATCCTGGTCATGAACGGATTCGAGGTGAAACCGTAGGAAGCCACGGAGCTCGTCAACGTCGCGATAGGTGGAGGGGAGAAAGTCCCTTGGCCGAGCCGCTCCGGGGGGAGCAGCCGTGACTCTCAAAGCCTCCAGCTGAGGCCTCTTTTGGTACTCGGTGACTCTGGCGGTGAGCCACACGAGGTCCCCGACCTCCACTCCAGGATGCACCTGTTCGACTTCCCAGACAGTGCAGTCTATCGTGCCGGTTCGGTCGCTCACTTTGAGCTTATAGAAAGGCTTCCCTGCTTTGGTGTAGCGGGTCTCTTTGTCGGAGAGCAGATAGACGCCCTCGATCGCCGAACCCGGTGTGAGTTCGCGCACGGGGGTCCGTCCCGGGCCCGCCTGGTCGGGGTCGGCGGAGTTGGGCGCGTCTCCCAGGTGGAGTTGCTCGTCGTTCACGGATTCATCACCTAGTATCTTGTATCGCGTCGTGTTCAGTGTCACGGAGTATTTCGTGGATTCGCTTCATTTTATCCAAACGACCGGATGGGTATTCTCCTAGCGGCCGGGTGATCAGTGGGGGAAGAAGGGCAGTCGACTCGTGCTCTTTTCCTTGCGCTTGTAGAAGAAGAAAGCGGGTATCACGGCTACGGCTATTACCACGGCTGCAATCAAGAAGAACTCCCCGAAGACCGTGTGCGCAGCTTCTTTGGTGGCAAGTGCAGCCGCATCTTTCATCGCCTTCCATTCAGCATCGCTGAGGCCTGGAGGTCTGAATATCGGGGTGGTGATGTCGGCCGCGAGTACGTTGAACCGTCGCACGCCCCAAGAACTCAGAGCCGAGAGGCCTACGACCATTCCGACCATGCGGGAGACCGTGACTAGGGCCGAGCTGGTGGTCATCCATCTCGGCCCTCCTGCCGAGATGACACTCGCGCCTATGGGACCGATGACAAGGCCGAACCCAAGCCCGCTGATCATGAGGTCTCGTGTCATCATGAAGCCGGTGGGATCAAGCGGCCAGCGACTCACCAGCAGGTAGCCACCGGTGGTCACGAGAAAGCCGAGGACTGCTGTGGCTCGATACCCGACCCAATCGGCCAGCCATCCCCCTATGACCGCTCCCACCGGGATCATGAGCGTGAGGCGGATCAAGAGGAGTCCCCCCTGGATCTCTGTCATTCCGAACAACGTATATGCATATAGAGGAATCTCGACCATACCGATGATAAGCGCCGCCCCCACCAACATGTGGGCGAAGTTCGCCGCAGCGAATGCAGGTATTTTGAAGAAGTCCAACCGGATCAAAGGCCGATCATGATGGCGCTCGTAGAGGATGAAAGCGACGAATGCCGCTGCGCTGATCACTAACCACTGCCAGCGGACCGGTGTCGCGGTTGCGGCGGCCGCGGTGTCGATTATCTGCGTTCCGGTGCCGAGGCCGATGGTGATTCCGGCCAGGGCCAGCGCCATCAGGCAGGCTCCCGCATAGTCGACTCGCCCGCGCCGCCACCAAGGAGTTTTTGCCTCGGCGGGCTGCATCCTGGTGGGATCCGCAGCGTCCGCAGACCGGACGGAGTCGGGCTCCTGGGCGGCGTACTCCTCGTCTCTGCTGTCGGGCAGCTCTTCTGCGCCTGCATAACTCAAACCCGGCCTCAGCAGTCGCCAACAGACAGGGATGAGGATGAGGCACAACGGGATGTTCACCAGGAAGATGAGTCTCCAACTCCACAGCGCCGATAATCCGGCACCGTAGATGGGCCCGAGCACTCCTCCGGCCTCGGCGGCGCCCCCGATGATCCCAAGAACCAAGGCTCGCCGTCTTGGAGGGAACATGTCGGCGGCGGCGGCCATGGCGATGGGCACCAACGCTCCTCCGCCGGCGGCCTGCACTACCCGCGCGGCGACGAATAGTCCGAGTCGGCTGAGCATCACACAAAGCGCGCTCCCTACCATGAAGAGGACGAGAGCCAAGATGGACATCGAGCGTCGGCCCCGTACGTCGGCCAAGCGCCCAAATAAGGGCATGGCCACCGTGTAGCCGAGGAAATAGGCTGTGATTATCCAACCGGCCTCGTTCAGATGGGCTAGATCGATGTAGAGGGAGCGCATGATCGAAGGCATGACCGTAAGGACCATGGTCTGATCAAGAGCGGCTACGAAGACGGCTATGCAGAGCACCGTCATGGCCAGGATGGCCCGGCGGGAGGTGCGACCGCTCGCAGCCCTAGCGCCGGCCGTCTGTATGCGTCTAGCTATCGTGGCGCCTCGACGTCTACGTGGGTATCGAGGTTGGAAAGAACTATGCTGCGCCGGACCCTCGGATCCTCGCTGGTGGTGGCCGCACCCGCGATGTCGACTTCGTAGACGAGGCCATCATCAACCCCGATCCAGATGTCGGTTGGGAAGCTCTCGGTGACGCCTAGATCGACAAGACCGGCGATTGCCTTCACCTCTTCGTCGGCCACGCGGCCTGTTATGTGGTAGGTCTTGACGCCGCCCTTGTTTTCGATGCCCCGGTAGGAAATGTCGGTGATATTGTCGAGGATGCGTATGGTCCCGGCGTTCAGGCTCAATTGACCCACTGGACTGTCGACTGCCGGGACGCTCATCCACTTCTGCGAGATGGGGTCCTGCACATAGTAGGTGTCGCCAAGGGCGACGATTCCCACCGTCACAGGGAGACCGCCGTAGGTGGCATCGACCGTCGAGCGCATATCGCCCGCCGCGTTTATGTCGCCGGTCATGCGCGCGATCTCCAGTCCGGGGCCGGGCTTCGCCGACTCGGGCTTATGTACCTCATAGACGAAGTGGAAGCCTTGGATGGTCTTCATCCTGCTCGAGGCAGCGGCCAGCACTGCGTGCGGATCGACGTTACCGTCGTCATCACCACACGCTGTAAGGCCACCTAATGCGATGGCCGTCAGCAAGACCGCCGCGCCGAAGGCCGCGAGGACAAAGAACCAGTGTGAGCACCGTCTCATAATTCCATTATGTATTGTTGCCGGAGGCCGCACAAGCGCGGATAAGAACGCATAGGCGGGGACCGGGTGCGGAGCGGCTAAGGCTACTCCTTGCTACAATACACAGCACAGTGTGCTTCAGTGCGACGAGGGATGTTCATGACGCCCGAAAACCGACACGCGCATCCTAACTACGCCTCCGGCGAAGATTACATCCTAGAGTTTCGCAGCTTCAGGTACGGCTTCAACAGTATTGACTTCGCTCAAAGGGTGGAGATGGCGGCCATCGAACTCGGTTTGATCGAGTCTGGACCGCTTCTTCACGACGAGCGCGCGGATTTAGTGCAACTGGTAGCGAGCGGGCGCATCGAGTTCCCGGTCAGTTCTTTGGGGGAGTACCTGATCCAACGTGGGGACGAGGTGCTGAACCTTCATGGTGAGGATCTGGTGTACTGGTTGCGCGAGCTGGTCTTCCGCGGCGCTTGGCTGGATCTGCGGCTCATCGAGGGCCAGTTGGAAGCCGCGTTCGACGATGAGACGGGCACCTTCGCCTATTTCCCCTCCGGGCATCGATCACGACGGATCGGCCCGCCTCCGCACCCCTCGTGGCGAGAGGTTGCGTACACCCGCTGAGCGTTGCTGTGCCTCATGATTCTATCCGGTCGTTGCGTTTGGCCTTCAAGAGGGCCTTCGCCGGTTACTTTGTTGCCCTGAGTGGCCCGGGAATTGCGGATCCTACGGAGGCTTTCGGGGCAGCCGAGGCCTATCTGCAGGCGCTGAGGGCCCAACTGGGGACGGAGGAGTTCCTGCGCAGGCTCGACGACGAGACGACGAACCTCACCGGCGAAGTGGAGCAGGACCTCCGTCAGAAGTGGTGGGGTGGAGCCGACCGGCCTAACCTTGTTGACCTCGAAGATCGGCTACGCGAGTGCTTCGAACACGGCCTGAGCAGACTCGACGGTCCCCATGTACCCTCCCGGTAGGACGAGCCACCGATGAGTTTTCTCGAGAATTGGCTCATCCCTTTGCTGGAGAATCAGGGCCTTGTGATCGTCTTTGTGACGATGGTGGCCGAAAGCGCGTGCATCCTCATTCCCAGCGAGATCGTGATGCCGTACGGGGGTTTTCTCGCCGCGCAGGGCCATGCTCCACTGTGGGCGGTGATCGTAGTGGCGACGGTTGCCAATATGGTGGGATCCTTGATCGCCTACTACGTGGGCCGCTATGGAGGAAGGGCCCTCTTTGTAAAATATGGGCGTTACGTGGGGGCGCGCACGCACCACCTTGAGCAGGCCGAACGCTGGTTCGAGAAACGTGGTGACCTGACGGTCATGTTCGCGCGGGTCATGCCGGGTATCCGCACCTTCATCTCACTCCCCGCCGGCATGGTGAAGATGCCGGTGAGCAAGTTCATGCTCTATTCGCTGGTCGGGATCGTACCTTGGGTCGGCGCTCTTGTGGGGCTCGGCTACGGCGCCGGCAAGGCTGTCGGTGACGATCCGTGGGGCCATCTGCAGGCGCAGTTTCATCGGTACAACGAAGTGTTCTTCATTGCCCTCGCCGTGGCAGTAGTGGCTGCGACCGCCTGGGGGGTGCGGCGTTGGCGTCGGAATCGCCGGGCGAAAGACCTGGAAGGGTTG
>JAXGNF010000078.1:0-11711 GCA_040768135.1 Thermoleophilia bacterium
GTGAAGTGACAGTACGTTTGCGAAGCCAGTCCGAAGTGGCCGATGTTCACGGTCTGATAGACGGCTCTGGTCTGCGCTCGTAACACCTGCTGGACCAGCGCCGCCTTGCCCCGCCCCTGGGGGGTATAGCGGTCGACCCATTCGGCCAGCCCGCGGGTGGTCCGGCGGACCTCTTGCGGGGTCGCCTCCAGCGCGTCGAATTCCGGCGTAGGGAGACCCACACTGGCGAACACGTCAAAGAGGCGTTCTAGGTTGAAGGGGTCGGGCAAATCATGGACGCGAAAGACGGTAGGCACATGCTCTTGTTCCAGAAATGCAGCCACCTGCTCATTGGCGAGGACCATGAAGCTTTCGATGAACCAGTGGCTCTCCAGCTCCTCACTGGGGTCGGCTGCCACCACTCGTCCCTCTTCATCCCATTCGAACTCCGGTTCGGTCGACTCGATCTGGAGGCTGCCGCGGGCGGTCCGGGCCTTCCGGAGCGTCTCCGCCAGAGCCCTTCCCCATTCCAGTGGTTCACGCAGAGCTACGTCTATCGGCTCTTCTCCTCTGAAGATCCGCTCGACCTGCTCATAATCCATGCGCTTATCGCTACGGACGAGCGAACGATAGAACCGCGTCTGCAGCACCCGGCCCTGGTCGTCCAATTCCATCTCGACCGTTACCGCTTTGCGGCTCTCACCCGGACGGAGCGAGCACACCCCTGATGACAACTGGGGAGGCAACATCGGCTCTACCCCGGTAGCCACATACACCGAGTTTCCGCGCCGGAGAGCCTCTTTGTCGAGCGCAGTTCCTTCTCTGACGAAGTAGGAGACGTCGGCTATATGGACGTAAACGACGGTAGTGCCGGCTGGGGTGCGCTCGAAGGAGAGGGCATCGTCGAAATCCTGCGCCATCACCGGATCGATAGTGAAAGTGTATAGGTCCCGAAGATCAACCCGGTCGGATTCGACCCGGTCGGTCCATTCGGCTGCCTGGGCGGCTTCGGCTAATACTTTGGAGCCGAAACCCCGATAGGCGAGACTGTCGGCCAGCAACGCCTCAAGCACATCTTGAAGAACGTTGCTCTTCCCCAGCGGGCGGATGATCTTAGCCTTGAAACCGTAGGAGAAGGTGAACAGCACCAGATCACCGACCTGAGGCCTGATGGGGCTGCGTTCGACGGGCAGGGCCGGACCAGACTGAAACAACGGTTCTACTTCCAGACTTTTGCCCCGACGCACGACGACCCCGGCGATGCTCGCCGACCGCCCAGTCGGATCTCCGGCCGGGATAAGTCCGGCGCGGGCGAGTTGGGCCCGGCGCTTGTCCGAGCGACTGCGTCCTGGGGTATGCCTGGCCATCAGGGAACGGCCGGGCCGGCCGGGGTGGGCAATAACTCCATACTCACCCACTCCGCTTCGTAGAGCCGCTGCCCCGGTGACAACCCACACTCTCCGGCGACCCGCACCAACTCACATTCTTGTTCGCCGGCCAAGATACCCGACACCACAAGTCGAAGGGGCGAGACGATCTTGAAAGAGTCGGTTGCCTTCCGATCGCCCTCCGTCGAAGCCGCAACACCATAGCCGCAGGCACGCGGACCGACCTTCCGCACCAGGGTCAGCACCGGCTCCAGCGTCATGTTGGCTAGAACCGTCGCTCCTTCGAACCACTGTCGCGGAGCGGCGGCCACATCGGTCTCGTGGACCTCTACCGTCTCTTCGACTGCGTTCGCCTCGACATTCCCACGGGCCGACAGCAGAGCCGCCGGATCGTTGTCGAAAGCGATGACAGGGCCCCAACCCAACTTCGCTGCGGCCACAGCCAGGATCCCCGACCCTGTACCCGCGTCTACAAGCCTTCGGCTTTCAGACAACGGCCGGTCACCACCGGTCTGTGACCCCACATGCTTGGGCCGCCCTGCGGCCACACCTCTCGACGCAGGACTGTGCGCTTGAGCAAGCTGCAGCAATTGCAGCGTGCCCCTGGTGGTCGGGTGAAGACCGGTCCCAAAGCCCAGCCCGGGATTGATGACCACCTCCACCGGGGTCCGCCGACGGGACCCCGACCCACTCCGAACACCGCCGCCACCCGAAGGACTTCCCACCGCTTCGAGGGCCTGCTCCCAGGGGGGCCGTATGCGCACCCTGCCTACCATGATAGGGTGGAAGTGGTCCCTCCAGCCTTCTACCCAGTCACGTGACACATCGCGGAATTCGACCATGATCCGGCCTGTGCGGGTGGACGCAGTCGGTAGCAGGGCAAGAACCTCTGTGGCCGACGAAGGCACCTGCAACCCCGCGGCGGCGGGATAAAAGACTAGAGTGACGGCCGTATCCGCGTCATCCCGCACCTCGTAGGGACCAAGTGTATCCATGAGCGCCGCCCCAACCGGGTCGGCCAAGTCGTGCGGGACGGTCACCCCTACTGCGCGGTCGACCGTCGAAGAGCCCTCTACCGCACGCGTAGCCGGGGCGCCGTCGGAGTGGATGATCCCATCGTCTTTCCCGTCCGGCTCCCTCACAGGTGCGGCCGCCATCAGCCGTTGAACCAGTTGCGGATCTTATGCAGCACGCCTTCGTCGCGGTCACCGTACTGCTCAGGTCCACAGACATCATCAAAATCCTGGAGTAGACGGCGCTGATGATCATCCAAGTCGTGTGGGATCAACACCCGGATAAGGAGTTGTTGGTCGCCCCGTCCGTGACCACGCAGCCGGGGCACCCCTTTGCCACGCAGCACCTTGATATCCCCCGGCTGTGTCCCGGGTGCGAAGGCAACTTCCTCGTCGCCATCCAAGGTGGGTATAGTGAGGGTAGTACCTACTGCGGCCTGTACCATCGTTAGGTCCACTTGGTACAAGATATCGTCCCCATGTCGTTCGAAAAGATCATGAGGAGCCACGTACACTCGGACGTATAGATCGCCGGCTTGGGCCCCGCGCTCGCCCGCACCACCCCGTCCGGAAACCCGGATGCGCTGTCCGGCATCGATACCGGCCGGTATCTGCACCTTGACCCGACGCTCAGCGTAGACGCGTCCGGCACCCCGGCACTCCTCGCAAGGAGACTCGATCACCTGCCCCTCGCCCCCGCAACGGGCACAGGGCCCGGTCTGCACGAACTGGCCCAACATGGTGCGCCGGATGGACCGCACCCGACCCGAGCCGTTGCACTCAGTACAGGTCTTGACCGAAGCGGGATCGGTCGTCCCCACGCCCTCGCACACATGGCAGACCCCTTGAGCGGTGAACACGACTTCCTTCTCGATCCCAAAGGCCGCCTCTTCCAGAGTCAATTCGACATCGACGGCCAGGTCCTGGCCCCGGGCCGGGCCGGCAGTCTGGGCCCGTCCAAACGGGTCGGTGCCGGAAAAAGCCCCTCCACCGAAGGCCCCGAACAGGTTTTCGAACAGATCCCCAAAACCGGGGAACCCCTCGAAACCAAAGCCGCCGGCGCCCCCGGCGCCGCGACGAAGGCCCTCATGCCCGTATGCGTCGTAGATACCGCGTTTATCGGGATCGGAGAGCACCTCGTAGGCCTCGGTCGCCTCTTTGAATTTCTCTTCACAGTCGGGATCGTTGCAGTTGACATCGGGGTGAAGCTCTCGGGCGCGCCTGCGATAGGCCTTCTTGATCTGCTGTAAGTCGGCGTCGCGAGAGACGCCCAGTACTTCGTAATAGTCGCGTTTCATCTAGCTGCTTCTTGTTCGTTCGTTTGCCGCCGACCTGATTCCCGTTGGTTTGGTTCCCATTACTTCGATTACCGTCCGCCTGGTCCCCACCGACCCGATTCTCATTCGTAACGCTCACCGACCAGCTCGGAGAGCAGTTGAGCAGTATCGCGCACGGTGGCTATGGCCGTCTGATAGTCCATGCGTGTAGGGCCCACCACACTGACGGTCCCCAGGCTCCGCTGAGGCAGGCCGTAGCCGGCGGCCACCACAGAAAAAGGCTGGAGCTGTGCAACCTCATGCTCGCTGCCGATACTCACCATCACCGCCCCGGTACCCAGAACGGCCCGCAGCATCCGGAGGAGAAGAAAACGCTCCTCCAAGAGTGTCAGCAGGTCGCGCAACGACGAGATGTCGTCCAACTGAGGGGCCGCCAGCAACCGGGAGGCCCCACCCACGAACAGCTCCTCCTGAGACTGCTCGTCGACCAGCTTCTCAAAAGCCGGAGCCAGCGCCCGCAGGAAGTCCGCCTCCAGCAGGCTCAAGTCGGGGTTATCGATCACTCGGCGGATGAGCCGCCCCGTAAGAACCTGATTGGCAAAGGACTCGTTCAGGTAGGTGCGCGCCCACTTGACGAGGCCGGGGTCGATCGCTCCCTGCCATTCGATGACCCCTTTCACGACGGCTCCGGTGGAGACTATGAAGACGTACATCAGCTCAGTGGGATACAGAGTCAACAACTCCACATGACACAGACGAGCGCCGCTCATACGAGGAGCCAGCACGAGCGCAAGCAGGTTGGTGGCCCGCGCCATGGCATCAGTAGCCTGTTGCAGGGCGGTGTCGATCTCTCCGGTCAGATCCTCGGAAGAGATGGCTGGGACGGTTCCCGCAGACGCGCCCAGACGCAGCCCCGACCGGCGATGAGCGCTGCTCGTAAGGTGATCGACGAACTCCCGGTACCCCAGATCGGTGGGGACCCGTCCGGCGGAGGTATGTGGGTGGGTGAGGTAGCCTTTCTCTTCAAGTAGGGCAAACTCGTTTCGTATAGTCGAAGACGAGACGGCAAGACCGGTGACGCCGACCAACTCCTTCGAGGAGACCGGCGTCCCCGTGCCGATGTACCGCTCGATGACGGCGTTGAGTATCGTCCGTTGTCTCTCTGTGAGTACCATCGCCCACCGGCGCGTGGATGATTACGACTCTCCCGGGTGGATCAGGAGCGCCCCGATGACCGTGTTGCTGACATCCAAAAACCCTGGATTAACCAGGAGTTTACCATAGCGTCTCTCCAAGCACCCCTGGGCCAGAAGCCGATCTCGAGCCGTAGGATCGACAACGGGGAGGACGACCGTCTCTTCGACCCCATCACTCGTTCGCAATCCCAGCATCGCCTTCTCCCACAGCTTCGTTTCGGGCGACAATACCTCGATCTGAGCGGGGCTCCCGGCCAAGTAGGCTCCGACCGAGCGGGGATTGGTACGCCGCTCCCCTCCCAAAGTGGAGACGGCAGAGACTCCCACCCCCAAGTAGTCCTCACCCCGCCAGTACGCTTGGTTATGTCGGCATTCATGACCGGGTAGGGCGAAGTTGGAGACCTCGTAGCGTCGGTATCCGGCAGCTTCGAGCCGGGCAACCACGGCCGCATAGTGCTGCTCTGCGAAGGCGCCGGCGGCCCTCCGGGCCCCGGCGCCCATGGTCACGTCCACCCGCGTCCGAAACGCTCGCGTATACGTGAGGTCGTACAGCGAGATATGGGTGGGCTGCGCCGCCACCGCGGCGTCGATATCGGCCGCCGCGTCGTTCCAGGTCTGCCCCGGTATGCCGAATATGAGATCGATGTTCCATTCTTCCCAGCCGGCCAGCGCCACCGCCGCCGAAGCCTGCTCTATCTCTCTTTGCGACACCCGTCTACCGAGTGCGACGCGGAGGGCAGGCGCGAAAGACTGAACCCCCAGAGACAGACGTGTCACACCTGCAGCCCTCAATTCCCGGAGGAGAGAGACGTCGATAGTGCCGGGATTGGCCTCTACAGTGAACTCCGGCCCGACCCCGGGCCGCGCTTGGTTGCCAGGCCCGATCTGTTCGACGAGCCCGCCCGCAGTCAAAGTCGCTGCTACTTCCGTGGCGGCTCCTGTAGCTCCCGAGGCCCCCAACCCGTCTGCAGTCCCTGAAGCGCCCTCCAGGTCCCTCGTCGGCGCCGCCTCCGTCACGGCAGCCAGAGTCGCCTCCGCCCCAGGAGTAGCCTTCAGTCGCGAAGCCAGATCTTCGACGAGCGGCAGCAATAGCTCCGGAGCGATAATGGTGGGAGTCCCGCCCCCCAGATAGATGGTCTCAAAAGAACCGCGGGGTTCACGTTCAAATCCGTCGTCCGACGCCGCCCCACCAGTCGCCCGCTCCTCTAGTTCCTCACGGAGCGCCTTCAAATAGCGGGTCACCCTGCCGGCGCGGGCATGAGGCCCCGCCGGCTCCGACGCGAAGTCACAGTAGGCGCACGGGGTGCGGCAGAACGGTATGTGGACATATAGATGCTGGACCTCAGACATCTCGCCCATCCTCAACGCTTCCAGACAGTGTCGGACACCGGCCGACCATCAACCGCCCAAAACCCCTAGCACGATGAGCGCAATCCCTAGAGCTACGCCCACCCCGCCCAAGATCGCGGTCCACGAACTCCAAGCCTTGCTGCTACGTTTAGCCGCTTTGAGTGCTGCGTCCCGCTCCTCCAGAGGCGACCTCTTCACCCGTCGCTCGGCCAACTCCGCCTGCTCAGCGCGCAGGGCCCTGCCCCCCGGCCCGTGACGGAGCCAGGCCTGCACGACCCCCATGACGACCAGGAGGACGCCCAGTACGATGTATTCCGTGGTCATCTCCTGCCCTCCTTCCCTTCGCCGAGTTCAAGCACGGCCAAGAAGGCTTCTTGTGGAATCTCGACATTCCCCACCATCTTCATCCGCCTCTTACCAGCCTTCTGCTTCTCGAGTAGTTTCCGCTTGCGGCTGATGTCTCCCCCGTAGCATTTGGCCAACACATCTTTTCGCTGAGCGGCCACATTCTCGCGGGCGATGATGCGGCTCCCCACCGCCGCCTGGATGGCGATCTCGAACAATTGTCTGGGTATCCTTTTGCGGAGACGCTCCACCAGCCCCCGACCGATGGTGTACGCCCGGTCCTCATGCACGATCAGACTGAGCGCGTCGACCACCTCTCCCGCTACCCGGATGTCAAGACGCACGAGAGCACCCGGTTCGTAGTCCTTGAGTTCGTAGTCCAGGCTCGCATAGCCGCGGCTCTTGGTCTTGAGCAAATCGTAGAAGTCAAGGACGATCTCGGCGAGAGGCAAAGCGTAGTCAAGCCGCACGCGCTCAGAGGTCAGATACTCCATGTGCTCAAAACGGCCCCGTTTATCGTTGCACAACTCCATGACCGGCCCCACATACTCGGCAGGTACCAAGATCGTAGCCGCTATGTATGGCTCACGCACCTCCCTGATGGATCCGGGGTCGGGAAAGTCCACAGGGTTACTGATGGCCAGCACCTCACCGGTCACCAACTCCACCTCGTAGAGTACGTTAGGCGTAGTGGCCAGCAGGTCGAGACCGAACTCCCGCTCCAGGCGCTCACGGACTATCTCCATGTGAAGAAGTCCCAGAAAACCGCAGCGGAATCCGAATCCCAGGGCCTGGGACGTCTCCGGCTCGTAGTGAAGGGACGCGTCGTTCAGCTTGAGCTTCTCGAGGGCGTCGCGCAGTTCGGGATAATCCTCGCCGTCGATAGGGAACAATCCACAGAACACCATCGGCGTGATGTCACGGTAGCCGGGGAGGGGCTCGACGGCTCGATCGGTGGCGTTGGTCAGCGTATCCCCCACCCGCAGGTCGGCCACTTCTTTGATACCGGGGATGATGTAGCCCACCTCGCCCGCGCGGAGTACATCGGTCTTATGCATATCGGGGCTGAAGATACCCACCTCTTCGATATCACTCCGGCGTCCAGTGGCCATGGCGAGCACGGGGTCGTCCTTTCGAAAACTACCATCACGCACACGCACAAAAGCCACCACTCCCCGGTACTGGTCATAGACCGAGTCGAAGATGAGCGCGCGTGGAGGCCCATCGGGATCGCCCTGGGGTGGAGGGATCATGTGGACCACCGCCTCAAGCACTGCGGGTACGCCTTCGCCGGTTTTAGCCGAGATCTCCAAGATATCGGAGCGCGGGCACCCGATCACCGACGCGATCTCTTCAGCCCGCTTTTCGGGCTCAGCGCCGGGTAAGTCGATCTTATTGAGAACCGGTACTATCTCGAGGTCGTTTTCGAGGGCGAGAAGGGTGTTGGCTAGGGTCTGCGCCTCCACCCCCTGCGTGGCGTCCACCACCAAGATAGCCCCCTCGCACGCGGCCAAGCTCCGCGACACTTCGTAAGTGAAGTCCACGTGACCCGGAGTGTCGATGAGGTTGAATTGGTATTCAGCCCCGTCTTCGCTCCTGTAGTAGATGCGGACGGCCTGGGCTTTGATGGTGATGCCCCGCTCGCGCTCTAAGTCCATGCGATCGAGGACTTGGTCGCGCAACTCCCGCTCGGCCACCGTGCCGGTGAGCTGGAGTATGCGGTCGGCCAGGGTCGATTTGCCGTGGTCGATATGCGCGATGATCGAGAAGTTGCGGATGTGATCGAAGGCTGCCATCAGGTCACGTATTCTAGCGGAAACCTAAGCGGGCCCGCGCCGGTCAGGCCGGTCTTGTTGCGACACCGCTAAGCGGGAAGTCCGACTCAGTTCCACAGTCGAGCGCCCCTGGCCGCGCCCAGGTCGATAATCAGCCCACTTGGCATACCCAGTTCTATGACCATCGCGCCACGCGAGGAGCCCTCTGCACCCTAGAGCCAGGAGATCCCCTGGTCACATACCCCATCGTCTCGTATGATGCATCCTTACAAGCGGCCGCCGTCCTCGCCTGTGCTGCGACGGCCGCCGAGCGGTGTCATCGTCCCCTCCGCCACGACCGGTGGACGGCCATTCGTAAGGAGTTGTGAACCGATGAAGATTACCGAGGTGCTGGCAGCGAGAATGAGCTTCTCTTTCGAAGTCTTCCCGCCCAAGACTGATGCGGGCATGGCCAACCTGAAGGAGGCCCTACCTCACTTCTACGAGTTCGCCCCCGATTTCATCAGCTGTACATACGGCGCTGGCGGGAGCAACGTGGGCCGCAATGTTGAGGTGTGCGAACTTATCAAGGCGGACGGGGCCACTGAAGTCATGACCCACTTCACCTGTATAGGCAACACCAGAGACAAGATCAGCGAAGAGCTCCGCCACTACCGATTGCTCGGCATCGAGAACATACTCGCAATGCGCGGTGACCTTCCGGCCGGGTGGACAGGCACCCAGGGCGATTTCTCTAACGCCGACGGCCTCATCTCCTATATCAAGAGGGAGTTCCCGGACTTCTGCATTGCGGCCGCCTGCTATCCAGAGAAGCACATCCTGGCGCCGTCCTTCTCGTCCGATATCGCCCACCTGCGCAGTAAACAGGACAACGGAGCCGAATTCCTGCTGTCGCAGTTGTGCCACGATGTAGAGGCCTACAAGTCCTTTGTCGACCGTATCAGAAAGGCCGGCGTGACCATCCCGGTGATCGTGGGAGTAATGCCGGTGCTTTCGAAAGACGCCATCATACGCATGACGCTCAGCAACGGTTGTTCGATCCCCCCCGGCCTCGCTGCCGTTATAGGCAAATATGGCGACGAACCCGACGCCTTCAAGGAGGCAGGCATCGAATACACCGTCAACCAGATCTTCGAGTTCATGGAGGCAGGCATCGACGGCCTCCACATCTATACCTTGAACAAGTACGAGGATGTCGAAACGATCATGGACGCCTGTGGGATCCGCAAAGGTGTATAGCCGTCCAGGGAGCCGCGGGCCTGTGACCGGAAGAAGTAGTCAGCCACGGGCCTAGGCGCTGCCGGACCGTCGAGCAACCAGTGAGGTCGAAAGAGCGATCGAGGCACGTTGCCTCGGAGCAGCAGGCTCCTGTATCTTGAGAGTTGTGCGGGCCAGGTCCTGCAACGCGATAAGCCTACAAGGAGGGAACCATAGCTCAGACAGATGAAGGGTACATGTTGACCGAATTGTGGAATGCCAAACCCTCGTGGTTGGCACTCTCGGAAGAAGAACGCAGAGCCTTCTTCGAGAAGAAGATGCATCCGTTTGTCGCAAGCCTCGTAGGGCAGGGGGCGGAGCTCCTCGGCTGCGCCATCAACGACAATACAGGCACCGAGCGCATCGGTTATCGCTACATGGCAGTATGGAAGCTGCCGGACAAGGCGTTTTCCGACAGACTCGAGGCAGGTGCGAAAGAACTAGGTTTTCTCGACTACTTCGACCAGGCCAACTGCAGCGGGAGCATCATCACGGGGGCGGCCATGGATGAAGACATGATTGACTTGAAGCCGCAATGATCCGAAGGTGCGAAGGCGTAGACCGGCAAATCTGAGCTTCCGGCACGACCGCGTGCGGAGGCGTCCTTCAGTGTCGACCTGAACGAGACAAGCCGCCCTCCACCTGAGTTCCGCGTACCTAGTGCCTATCCAGTCTCGGCGAAGGTCAACATGCGCTTGGGGTTGTCGATCATAAGCGCCCGCAGGTCGTTATCGCTGAATCCCTTGGCGCGCATCACCGGCACAAGATTCTCCAAGAGATGGGCGTAACCCCATCCCCCATACGATCTCAGCCGGTGTTTCAGGCAGATGTCATGCGAGATCAGCAGCCGGTCCCGATAGCCCTCGTCAATGAGCGTCTTGATGTCGTCCAGGCGCTGCGTGTCGCTGGGTAGGTCACGCCATTTGCCGAAGGAGAACTCGACATCGGCCCCAAACCCCAGATTGTCGTGTTCGATATAGCAGCCGGCGTCGGCGATCTTGCGCCTGGTATCCAGGCTGAAGCACCACTGGTCACAGTGGCCGACAACCACTCGCGCGAGATCGGCCCCGGCATTACCCAGGATGTCTACGATCTCATGAACCAGTCGGTCGTTGAAGGGGCTGGGGTGAATGTTAAGGGCGGCGCCGGTGCGTCTCTGAGCGCAAGCCGCTGCCTCAAGAGATTTACGCTCATCCGGCTCCAGCGGATCAGAACAACCGATCTCTCCGATCACTCCGGCCCGGACCTCGCTGCCGTCCACCCCCAGAAGGATATCGGCGATCATCTCTTCGGCCATCTGCTCGGCGCTCATGTGTCTTGTGGCCGCCGGATGAGACGCGGCGATGTAGTAGCCGCAGCCCATGACGATATTGAGCCCGGTCTTCTTCGCCACCTCTACCAATCCTTGAGGTTGTCTGCCTAGACCCCAATTACTCATGTCGACTATGGTGCCTCCACCGGCCTGTTTGAAGAATAGTGCCTCCCGAGTAGCAGTATCTACCTCTCTCAGCAGAAGATTGTCGTGATTCGCGAAATACTGCCGCCGGACCCAGAACAAGTTGCTGAGCGATACCGGCTCAGCGGCCATCGCCTTCTTCTCAGTCTCTTCGGGCTCGGTGAAATACGCCCGCAGGTCACAGAACAGATGCTCGTGTGGCAGGACTACCCCCAGCGTTTCGGGGTCGACTGGGCCCAACACTGTTTGCACTTTTCCCGCAAGATCCCGAGCGGCCTGAGAGCCTCCCAACACGCCGCTCATTTGTAACAGTTGCCGAACTGAAGGAACATGCCGAGATCAACCCCCCATCGTACGCGACCGCGTCCCGCAGACCGTCTCGACCGAACGCGGCGTGTGGCCGCGGCCTTATCCCACGGAGTGTGTTTCTCTTCCCGCATACAGGTGGTTCAACGTTAAGCATACCGCAGCCGCTCGTACTCCGGACTGCTCTCCAGAACCTATCCCTTCAGAATCCACTGTCTTCCTACACTCCAAGCGAGATACTCGGCCCACAATATGACGTATCCTTCTTGCAGCAGACAAAAAGACATGCTTACGATCGGACCGACAAATGCCCGACATGGGTTGATCCCTGCGTAGATGTCGCGCCGAATAGGAGGCATAAGTGGACCT
>JAXGNF010000079.1:0-11413 GCA_040768135.1 Thermoleophilia bacterium
ACCGAGGGCCAGGGCCTCGAGACACTGCTCGTGACCGGGCCCGATGCCGAGGCTTCGCCGAAAGTCGCCCCCGGTGCCGAGGTTGATCAGACCCACGGCGGGGCCGGGGCGGTGGCCGTTGGTCAGTTTGGTAAGGCCTGCGCTTGTGGCCGAAGCGGCTGCGTCTTTCGCGCCTGCCCCTTGTTCCGCGGCTGCCCCTGGTTCCGCGGCTGCCAACACCCCGTTGACTACCTCGCTGAAGGTCCCATCGCCCCCTACCGCAACAATCAGATCGCGCCCCTCCTTGGCGCCCTCGCAGGCTAGGGCCCCAGCGTGCCCGCGCCGCTCCGTGTAGCGGATCACCACGTCCCCGAGGGTTTTCTCCACAGCTGCTAGAACTCGAGGGAGGGAGCGCGCCGCCCCGCGTGCGCCGCAGGCTGGGTTGACGATGAGAAGAGGCACGTCCATGCCTTCAACCTAGCAGTGCTCGGGATATATGGACATCCGCGGCTTGAACAGAAAGGCCGACACCGAGAGTAGGATCCCAGGCGGATGGTTGTTGTGGTTCGCGTAGGTCCTGCCGTCTATGTCGCAACAATGGGCGTTAGCCCAGCTTCTGCTTAAGGAGCCCCGTCAGCTTGTCGGCTACGGAGCTGGGGTCGGGAACCACGCCATCAGGCGTAAGCTTGTCGATGAGGCCGGGAAGGATCTTGGCGATCTTGTCGGCGGCGACGTCTTCGGTCACGCCCAACTTCGCCGCCACCCCGGCAATCTCTTCCGAACCGAGGGCGGCCTTGATTTGAGCAGCGCTAATCGGTTTGCTTTCGCCCGCTCCGATCCAAGATTTGACCACATCGTCGAGCCCGCCTACGTTCAGCTTGTCCAAGAGGCCGGTAAGCTTGGTTCCCCCTTCGCCCAGCAGGCCGCTGATCGCACTCTCTTCATCAGCAGCAGAGCCTGCGGTTGCCGACGCCGTTTCCGCGGTAGTCGTCCCGGAGGCCGCCGCGTTTGCGCCGATGCCCCCGGCTTTCTGGGATGTCCGTTTGAGAAAATCGAAGACTCCCATGCCCTTCTCCTTTGCTGTTGGAGCAGTCACTTTCCAAAAGTATATCGCTCTCATGTAGTCCATGCAGAGCGATGGGGGCGCCGGTCACACGCCCAATGCGTGTGCCGTCCCGGGTCACCCGGGTAGCGGCCGTGTTTACAAACGCACCGAGAGGCCTCGTTCGGCCAGGTACTCTTTCACTTGGCGCACGGTGAAGGTTCGGAAGTGGAAGACAGAGGCCGCCAGCAGAGCCGTCGCCTTACCCTCGACCACGGCTTCATAGAAATGCTCGAGCGTACCCGCTCCTCCAGAAGCGATCACAGGGATGCTTACCGCTTCGGCGACGGCACGAGTGAAAGGAAGATCGTATCCGGTGAGGGTGCCGTCGCCGCCCATACTGGTCGCCAACAGTTCCCCTGCGCCGAGAGCCTCGCAGGTCTGGGCCCACTCCACCGCATCCAAGCCTGTCGGTTTGCGACCGCCGCCGATCATTACCTCGAAGCCCGAGGAGAGAGCTTCGTTGCGTCGCCCGTCGATGGCGACCAGCAGGCGGTGACTACCGAACTCTTCGGTGGCCTGCTTGATGAACTCAGGCCGGGCGACCGCCGCCGAGCCGACAGAAACCGCTGATACCCCTACTTTGAACAAAGCCTCGGCGTCCGTGAGGTCCGTTATGCCTCCTCCGACCAGGAGTGGGATGTCGATCACAGCAGTGACCTGTTTTGCCCACTCGATGCGGGTCTTACGGTTCTCCAAGGTCGCGGCGATGTCGAGCATCGTCAGTTGGTCGGCGCCTTCCCGCTGGTAGTACACGGCACTCTCGACTGGATCGCCGGCGTCCCGAAGGTCAACGAAATGGATTCCCTTGACCACTCGACCATCTTTGACATCTAGACAGGGGATTATGCGCACGGGGTCGGGGAGGCGCCTGGTGTCCGTCGGCTTCCCGCTGCTACGTTGTCTCTCCTGGGGCATGACCTAACCTTTCGAGTGCAGTTCTGAGTTCAGTGGACCCACCTGAGCATGGCCGGGCGCAGGTGGTCCCATCGGTCGATGAGGAGGTGGAGTGGAGGCCTCTCGAGTGGCAAGGCTGCGATCAGATGGACCGAGCCCAGGGGCCGGCCGTCCAAGTCGAATTCCATGGTTCCGAATAGATCGCCCGCCCTGATGGGGGTTTTGGGCGCATGGTCTAGGGTGACGGTGCTGGTAACCACGTCGGCCTCGGATAAGCGGACAACGAGGGGGCGCTCGGCCACCAAGCGCACCTTTCGGCCAAGTGGGTCGGATGCATCAAGTTCTGCCACCTGCTCCCCTTTGTCGACCAGTAGTATTCTCGGGTGGAGGTTGATCCCGTATTCGAGCATACTCCGGGCCTCCTTCCAACGGATCTCGTCCTCAGCCGCTCCGAGTACCACCGCGACCAGAGAGACCCCCTCGAACGACCCCGAAGCGACGAGACAGTACTTGGCATACGGGGTGGACCCCGTTTTCACACCCGTGGTCCAGGCCAGCCTCCTAAGTAGTTCGTTGTGATTCTTGAAATCGCGTTTGGTCTCCTCAGTCGCCGGCGGAACGGGAGCCAGTGGAGGCAGGGAGAAGCTGGTGGTGCCGACTATACGACTGAAGACGGGATCCCGCAGCGCGTGCCTTGTTAGGGTGGCGAGGTCTTTGGCCGAAGAGAAGTGCCTCGCGTTGTTCAGACCACTGGAGTTGACGAAGTGGGTGTTCGTAAGACCTAGGTCCGCAGCCTTGGCGTTCATCATCTCGACGAAGGCACTGACGCTCCCGGCTGTCGCCTCCGCCAGAGCGATGCTTGCATCGTTGCCGCTAACCACCATCAGCGCGTACAGCAGTTGTTCCACAGTGAGGATCTCCCCCCGTTGGAGCGCTGACTTCGAGCCTATGGTGGAAACCGCATTGCCGGAGATCTTGACCTCTTTGTTGAGTTCGAGGTTCTCCAGAGCCACCACCGCCGTCATGATCTTCGTCGTTGAAGCTATGGGCAGGCGGGCGTTGGCATTGTGAGAGAAAAGGATCTCCCCGGTCTTCTGATCGACCAAAATGGCGGCCGTCGATGAGATGTGGGGCGGAGCGGGTCTGCCTGACGATAACGATACCTCGATCGTCTTACCCGGTAATTGCGGGGCCGCCGACGCGGAGGAGCCGAAAGGCGCAAGGGCAGATGCAACCAGGAGCGCTCCCAGAAGGCACGAGAGCAGGGTGGCGCGTAGGGCTGCGACGGCGGGCGGCCGCACTCTGCCTGCCCGCCGCGTTCCCCGTAACCGCTCGACTCGAACCAGGGTTTTCACGAGGACCTCACGACACCGCCACATTCATCGGCGATCCTCGAGTGATGTGCGTGGGTGCGACGCTCCGGCTACTCGACCACCGTGACCCTCTCCATGATTACAGGTTCGCGGGGCACATCACAATGAGGACCATGAGTCCCGGTAGGCACACCGGCAATGGCGTCTACAACGTCTAGTCCTTCGACCACCGCGCCGAACACCGCGTAGCCCCAACCGGCTGCGGTCTTAGCCTTGTGGTTGAGGAAGTCGTTATCTACCAGGTTGATGAAGAACTGGCTCGAGGCACTGTGTGGGTCGGGAGTACGCGCCATCGCGATGGTGCCTCGATTATTGAGGAGCCCGTTGTCGGCCTCGTTGGCTATCGGAGGAGAGGCCGGCTTCTGGTGCATGTCGGCGGTGAATCCCCCTCCTTGGATCATGAATCCGGGTATGACTCGGTGAAAGATGGTGCCGTCAAAGAACCTGGCCTTCACATAGCTCAGGAAGTTCTCTGTCGTCGCGGGCGCCTTGGTCTTGTCGAGCTCCACCGTGATATCTCCGCTGGAGGTGCTGATCAGAACCCGGGGGTTTGCCTGGTCGGCCATATCGATCACCTTTCTTGAACGAGAGGAGGCCGGTTCATCCGTCCCTTACCTCTTTCGACCTCGTATTCTCTCATTCTTCGAGCGGGAAGGTCGTGGCTCGGAGAGCGGAGGCGGGCCGCTGTAGGATAGGCGCTGGAAGAACTGCGCGCGGAGGTCGCCGACCCGAACCCATCTGATAAGAGCGGAACGGTAGATCGGTGGGGTCGCCCTGCAAATCGGGAGGATCGCCCGGCAGCGTCGTCTTTTCAGTATCGTGATAGCGGGAAGTCCCGAGCGGCGGTGGTAGTTGCAGGCGGACACAATAAGGGAGGCCCTTGATGAGCGATGACAAAAGGTTCGACCCGGCATCATTGTCCGAGCACGAGGCGCAGAATCGCCGGAGCTGGAACATCGATAGCGACACGTATCAGAAAGATCACGGTCCGCAGTTGGGCGCGTCGGGGGGGATGGCCTGGGGGGTCTGGCAGATCTCGGAAGCTTCGCTTCAGATCCTTGGTGAGGTCAAGGGGCGCGACATTCTGGAACTGGGTTGTGGAGCCGCTCAATGGTCGATCTCTCTTGCCAAAGCCGGCGCTCTGCCCGTGGGGCTCGACGTAGCGGAGAAGCAACTTGAGCATGCACGTCGTCTCATGGCGGAGGCGGGGGTCGATTTCCCTCTCGTGCACGCGAGTGCCGAAGCCGTGCCGCTGCCTGATGAGAGCTTCGACATAGTGTTCTCGGATTACGGAGGGATGACTTTTGCCGACCCCTACATGACGGTGCCTGAGGTGGCCCGTCTGTTGGGGCCGGGAGGATTCCTCGCCTTCTGTGGAGCGACTCCCCTGATCCAGATGTGCTATCCGGACGACGGTGAGCACCCCGGCGATCGGTTGCTCATGGACTACTTCGGTATGTGGTCGCTGCCGGTTGACGGATACGTGGAGTTCATGCTCCCCTACGGGGCATGGATACGTCTGTTCCGGGCCCACGGACTTCTCGTCGAGGACCTTGTCGAACTCCGTCCGGGGCCTGAGGCCGTCAGCAGCTTCCGCGATGATTCGGACCGAGAATGGTACAGGCGCTGGCCGGGAGAACAGATCTGGAAGCTCCGCAGACCGGAGTAGGCCGGGGCACGGAGACCTGTCTGAACCACTGCGGAGTGCTGCGAAGCACTCCGCACGCCCCATGCCCCCGGGAGTCGCCTCGGTTCAATCCTTCGGCAACTTACGCACCCAGTCCCAGCCTGCAACCAAACCGGCGACGACCAGTCCGGCCAGAATCAATATGACGCTCTTTTTTGAGCCGGTCGTTGTTGCTGGGCCCTCCGGCGTTTGTCGAGCCTCCCCATCTGCGCCCGATGACTTCGTATTACCACCGTCTCCAGATGAATCCACGTTCCATCCCATATCGTCCTCGAGCGTCATGCTCTCGTATGTGACCGCGCCTGTAGCTTCAGAAGTCGGTGTGGGCGTTATCGCACTCGGGTGGTCTCTTGGTGAGACCGCAGGAGCAGAGCACCTTGGTCGAACTGATCTTGACCTCGAACTCGAGGGGCGTGATGTCTGTGCCCTCATGAGAACCGTCACAGAACGGCACGTTCTTGGTCTCTCCGCACCGACACCATTGGTAAGTTCCTGCGGCGAGTCTTTTGGTCAAGGGCATGTGCAGATTGCCAACGTTCTTGTATCTCATCGTCTTATCCTCCGCGCCGACTGCTTCCAGAAGAACCTCTAGTAAGCCTCCACCCAGAGCTCGTAATACGACTGAGGGTGTTGGCAGGCTGGGCACTCATCGGGGGCCGTGGGGCCTTCATGGATGTAGCCGCAGTTGCGGCAGTGCCATTTCACCGGGGTGTCTCTAGAGAACACTCGGTTGTTCTCCACGTTGGCCAGGAGCTTCCGGTAGCGGAGTTCGTGCTGCTCCTCGACTTCGGCTATCTCAGTGAACGATTCGGCAATAGCGGCGAAACCTTCCTCAGCGGCCTTGGCTGCAAACGCGGGATACAGTTCCCCCCACTCTTCTTTTTCACCCTCCGCGGCGGCGAGGAGGTTCTCGGCCGTTGTCCCTATCCGACCTGCGGGATAGGTTGCGGTGATCTCCAGGGGGCCTCCCTCCAGGTATTTGAAGAAGACCTCAGCGTGCTCCTTCTCATTGTCGGCCGTCTCTAGGAATATCGCTGCTATTTGCTCAAAACCCTCCTCTTTGGCTTTGCTGGCGAAGAGGGTATAGCGGGTGCGGGCCTGCCCCTCTCCGGCGAATGCTTTGAGCAGGTTCTTTTCGGTCTCGGTGCCCTTGATACTCATATATCTGTCTCTCCTTTCAGAGCTTTTCTGTTTGATACTTTTCGCGCCATTCGACTATTCCCAGGATGCGAGTCGCTCAATCTGCCCCCCGTTCCATTCGCCTAGAGCGCAACTGACGCCGTCGGCGCTCATGGAAGCGATGCAGCGGTTGCAGTGATCGCAGTCAGAAGCGTCTATGTCCCCCATCTGCAAGTGCTGGACGAAATATGGGTCTCGTATAGTCGGACGACCGATCTGCACGAAGGCGAAGCCCTCTCTAAGCAGGCTTTCCATATGGGCCGACGACCAGGCTCCTCCGACATAGCCGACCGGGATGCTTACCGCTTCGCGGATACGTCGGGCTCCCTCGACAAGAAAAAGAGGCGCAAACGGATAGCGTTGCACCATCAGGCGTCCGAACAACGAGAGACCGATCTTTTGCAAAAACCCCTTCTGGGCCTTGACCATCTCTCTGACCGGCCTGCCGCCGCGGAGCATGTGCAAGGGTGTCTTCGCAGTGAAGCCCGAGGACGGTATCAGCGCGCCTGCTCCGGCTGCCTCGAACATCTGCGCCACTTGGACCGCCTCTTCGAGTCTCAGCCCGCCTCGCATGCCGTCAACTTGGTTCATCTTGACCAAGACGGGGAAGCCGGCTCCCACCTCCGCACGGACCCGCCTTACCACCTCTGTCGGAAAGCGCATACGGTTCTCTAAAGAGCCTCCATATCGATCTCTCCGCCGGTTCGTCCACGGGGAGATGAACTGACTCAGCAAATACCCATGCCCGGCGTGGATCTCAACGGCGTCAAAACCGGCCTGGCGGGCCAACCGAGCTGCGCGGACGAAGTCCTGAACCTTGTCCTCAATGTCCGCCTCTGTCATTTCGCAGCAGTAAGACAGGCGAAAAAGACAGAACTTGGGCGACGCCCCCAGGGGGCGTCGCCCGATTACCGAGGGGGCGGCAAAGAACCCGCAGTGTCCCAACTGGATAGAAGCCGCCGCCCCCTCGGCGTGCACAGCCTCCGCGAACCGCGTCAATCCCTCCAGGACGGCCGAGCTCATCCACAGCTCGTGGCTGAAGGCACGTCCGTCTTCACTGACCGAACAATAGGAGAGTGTGGTCATCCCCACGCCGCCGGCGGCCACCCGGCGGTGGTGCTCTATTAATCGTTGGGTGACAACTCCGTTCTGACTCAACCCTTCGAAGCACCCAGAGCGGACGACTCGGTTGCGTAACTGCAGGCCGTCGAGCACGAAAGGGGAGAAGAGTAGAGACTGTTCGGTTGATGTAGTCATCGGGTTGTTTCCCATGATAGCGGCCCGATGTCGTCCTATGGTCGGCTGCGGCCTGACCTGCCGACCGCGTCCCGGTCCCCCGACCCGTCCTGCGTGCCCGGCGGCGGCCTCACGCCGACCTAACACCGGTCCTCCGTCGCCTTCACGCACTCTCAGCTAAGCTGCAGCATCTGTCGGGTCTCAGGCGTGGTCGGTGACATTCAGTATCCGCGCCCGGGCACCGACCGGAAAGTTCACAACGGCTCCGAAGTCTGTTCCTTGATAGCCAAAAATCTTGCCCACGGTCTTCATAGTCTCGAAATCCACGATCACGGCCCCAAGGGCGGGAACGATCTTCTCTCTCCAGACAAAGAAGTACAGGTTCTCGGCGATTTTGTAGTAATGGCAGCGATCTGTGTCGGCCAAGCCTTTTTCCGACCCGGCCAGGCAGTGCCAGGTATAGAACTGGTCATTGAGGTAGATGTGTTCATAGCGTTCGGTCGCGCTATACGTGTAGGCCACTCGGGCCCCGACCATCTCAACAGTCGGCATATGCCGGGGCGATTCAGCAGTGAACGGTACGTCGATGGTGCCGCTGCAGAAGGCGGCTGAGACTGCCGTCAACTCTTCGCCTCGTCCTATCCGCTCAGCCAAGGTTGTTGCACATTCTTCCTCGTCCGGCAGCCTGGCGAGTAAGGCGGTCGTTATCCCGGCGGTACGATCGAGGACCAGGCTGAAGGTAGTGGCCTGCTCTTGGTGTCTGACGAAGTCGACGAAGTACATACCTTCGCGCACTTGGGCCGCGAAATACGTCTCCTGGGCAGTCTTTCCCCGACCGGTCCCTCCGAGTACAGACCAGGTGAGCATGTTCGCACTCTCGAAGCCGATTTGGACGATCTGATCGTTCTCAAGATGGAGTGTGAGATCGGTCCCGGCAAGGGCTTCGCTCGGTTCAGGGGCGTTGCTGTCGGGTGCGAAGGCGTGGGCAAGATCCCCAACGGGGATCCATCGGGCCGGGTCCGACATTGGTACTCCTTTCGTTGCTTCTCGGTCGACGGGTGATTGCTTCGACCGCATCAGCATACACTGGTAGACTTTCGCGGACAGTCCTCTAGACGAAAAGAGTGCGATGACTACTGGGATAGCAGGGAAAGTGGCCGTTGTAACGGGCGGAGCTTCGGGCATAGGACGAGCCACGGCTCTCGCTTTTGCCCGTGAAGGGGCCAAAGTGGTTGTGGTCACCGGCCGTAGCGTAGCCGCTGCAGAGGAGACGGTGGGCCGGATCGTCGATATGGGTGGGGAGGCCGCGTTTATCAAATGCGATGTCTCCAATGAGGCCCAGGTAGAGGCCATGGTGGCCGAAGCCGTGGCTCGGTTCGGACGCGTGGATTTCGCCTTCAATAATGCTGGGGTCGGCCCGGATGGGGTGACCATCCCTTTTGCGCCACTGACCGACGTGACCGAGAGCGACTGGGACAACGTGGTCGATACGAACCTCAAGGGAGTGTTCTTGTGTCTCAAACACGAGTTGAGGCAGATGAGGGAACAGGGCTCCGGCGCCATCGTAAACACGTCATCGACGGCAGGGATACAGATGAAGGGAGGTTTCGGCGGTTACTGTCCAAGCAAGGCAGGAATCATCGCCCTCACCAAGATCGCTGCCATCGAGAACAAGGACAAAGGTATACGGGTCAACGTCGTATGCCCGGGACCGACCAAAGGGACCGGGATGTCCGACCGTCTCTTGAGTGTGGTGAAGGATGGGCCTCCACTCGAGGTCATGGGAGTCCCGGACGACGTGGCCCGTGTAGTGATATGGCTGTGTTCAGACGAGGCATCATTCGTGAACGGCAACGTGCTGGCCGTAGACGGTGGGCTCGACATAGCCTAGACGTAACACTGAGGAGCACTCAAGAGGAGCGATCGCGATGAGCGAGTCCAAATATGCGAAGTTCATCATCACTGAGCCATTGGCGGAGGAGCACGGATACGAAGAGAAGGATCCTCCCGATGTGCACTCCGCGATGGCCTATCTGGATGGCAACATCATCAAAGGTGCTTTCTATGTAGAAACCCACTGGTTCCACAAGCCGACCCGCTTTTCCCCTAAGCAACACACCCACGACTTTGATGAGGTCTTGGCCTTCATGGGGGGCGATCCCGAGAGCCCGCTCGAGTTGAACGGTGAGGTCGAGTTGTGGATCGAAGATGAGCGCCACATGCTGACGAAGAGCTGTCTGGTGTACATCCCCGCGGGCACGCGTCACTGCCCCATGCACATCAGGCGGGCCGACCGTCCGATCTTTCATTTCTCGACCGGCATGACCGACAAGGCGTATGAGCGGGGGTCCGAAACGGATTCGTGACGACAAAAGGGATCCGAAGGAGGGTGGCATGGGTGAGGTTCGTCCATCTGTCGAGGACTGGTTGGACGAGATCAAGCGTGCGCCGGGGTGCTCCGGGATCGGCATGTTGCTTGTCCACAACGGGATCGTTCGCGGTACGACGCGGGACGGCGAACCGGTCCAAGGCATGGATCTCTCTTACAACGGTGACCGGCTCCAAGAGGTCGTGGCACAGGTGAGAGGCATGCCGGGTATTCTCGCTGTTCGGGTCTGGGTCAACGAAGGGCGGCTGGCCGTAGGCGACGACATCGTGTGTGCCCTGGTGGCCGCCGATATTCGTGAGCACGCTTTTGCCGGCCTAACAGAACTGGTGGGGCGCATTAAGACCGAGGTCGTCTCAGAGTGGGAGATCCGCTAGGAGGCCGTTTCCCATCCGGTTCTGACTCCGGCCACGGGAGAGAGCCGGCTCTCCGGTCTCTGACTCAAGCGTTGACCGTCGCTGATAGTGTGGAGCAGGAATGACATAAACCGGCCAGGATACCAAGATAAGGCCGGAGTGCCGTTGTGAGACGAAGCCCAAGAGGAATTGGGCTGTATACTGAGCCAAAAACTACCCGCCTCCCAGGCGGGTCACAGGAGGTTTGGATGCGTCGTTCGATTCTATACACCGTGATAGCTTCGTTGGTGGCCACGACGTTGCTGCTGTTGTGCTCTGCGGGACCGGTTTTGGCCTCTGACAATGACGTGCCCGGCGTAGCCCTCGCCTTAGGAGGCAGCATCTCGCAGACGGTGGACGCCGGCGACCCGAACGACGTATATTCTGTGAACCTGACCGCCGGCCAAGAGGTCTACATCCGGTGCGATCCGGGCAACAGCTACACGGGGGAGGGGTATATCCACCTCTTGGTCCCGGGGACTCCGACTATCGACCGGTCGGAGGAGGGGGACGAGATCAGTTTTGGTCCGGTGATGGGAGGCGTCCCCTATCAGACGAAACGGGGAGGCTACTTCCACTACATCCCCGCAGTCTCCGGCACGCACTACCTGTGGGTCGAGTGGGCCACGGGTAAGCTCGACTATAAACTGTCGGTGGAGCGCAAGGAACGGACCCTCCTCCTCGCCCAGGACAGTGACGACATACCGGGCACCGCCATCGGACCGGGTACCGTGAACGGTGTGGTCTCGACCCTGGCCGACCATTACGATGTCTACGCCGTCGGCTTGACAGCGGGTAAGACGGCCACCGTTGAACTCAAGGCGTTTGCCTCCCTCGAGAGCTACTTCGTGTCGACAGCCCGTCTCAGCCTGCTTGGCCCGGGAGCGATGTCGGTAGACGAGACCTCAGCGGTGCTGGTTGCTGGGCCGAAGGAGGCTACTAATGCCACCGCGACGTCCGTCTCGATCCAGTATGCGCCGAGTCAGAGCGGCACCTACTACGTAGTAGTCGAGGCCGGACCCTTCGGAGGATTGGCTGAGGGTTCAAACTTCGCCTATGCGCTCACGGTGGCGGGGAACGAGCCTGTTGGCGGAGCCTCTTTCTCGGATGTGCGGGCCGATCATCCCTACCATGACGCCATCGCCGACCTGGCGACTCGAGGGATCATAAGCGGTTATG
>JAXGNF010000080.1:0-3638 GCA_040768135.1 Thermoleophilia bacterium
GTCGTCTTCTGTGACGGAATTGTCATCCATCCGTCACCTGCTCCCAGTGGATCGCTCCGCGTCTTCGGTGAGGATCGCCGCGCCCTTCATTAGAGCCGTCTTCTGATGTATGGTGAAAGTAAAAAGGGGGTCAGGTCCGACAACAAGGTTCGCTCTACGTGCTGGGGATTCTTCTGGGTGAAGGGTAACGAACGACCGGACGATGAATGGCCGGACGACCTGAAAGGAGAGGCGAATCATGAAGAAGATCGCGGCTGCGGATGTCAAGGATTTCAAACTCCCGCCCTATCACTTCAACATGGCCTCGGCAATGCTTCAGAGCGAGGCCGAGACGGGGCTGAAGAGTTTCTGGGTGGGGCTGTCGCACTACCTACCCGGGGGAGGAATGGAGTACTCCGGCACTGATTCACCTCAGGAGAAGGTGTATCTGGTCCTTGAGGGAGAGCTTACGGTGAAAGGCGAGCAGGAGGAATTCGTCCTGGGACCTCTGGATTCGCTCTACATCGGCCCGAATGAGGGGAAATCCATCGTCAACAACACCAACAAACCGGCTACGATGGTGGTAATCGTCAGCACTTGATGACCTCGGGAAGATGAGGCTCTCTCCGTTTCGACGGCGCTGAGTTGCCGCGCAGATCGGTGCCGGTCGACTTAGGGGCGTTGCGCGGCCGAGTGGGTAGAGCGATGCGGACGAACGCGGGCTTGAAAGCACCCCAACGGCGGAGTGGGTTCGCGAAAGATGTATCCTCTACCACGTTCATTCGTACGACCCGTACTGACACCGGACGACCCCGATCAGGTGAAGGCGATCATCGAGGCCCAACGTCGATCGGGCAGTGGTGAGGACGACGCCGCTCTGACGCTTCCATACGGGGCATAGACGGATGACTCTGCCGTTGCCGGGTGGTTCACTTGTAACACGGTACTCGATCTCGAGGAACGGATGGCCGAAGGGAGTCGCCTTATACGGTGGAGCACAGGGCCTGCTACACGGATGTTCTTGATAATCTGGTAGATCTGCTTCCCAGAAGGAGCGTATCGACCGGAGTGAACCGGGCGTCACGGAGAGATCTGCCTCCGCGCCATATTACTGCCGACTCCCGTGAGGTCATGCCTGGTTCGATCTTCATTGCCGTTCGTGGTCGGACGACCGACGGACATCAGTATGTGCAGGCGGCAATCGACAGGGGCGCTGTGGCCGTCATACACGAGACGGATGGTCTCCATACCTCTCATTACGTGACCCATCCTGAGGTCAGGTTCCTGCCGGTTCCTGACACAAGGGCCCTAAGCCATCTTCTGGCGGCTCCGTTCTATGATTTCCCGTCGCGCAGGATGCGGGTCACATGCATAACCGGCACGAACGGTAAGACGACTTGCGGCATGCTCCTTGAGGCGATTCACCGCGGACGAGGCCACTCAGTAGGCCTGATCAGCAGTCTCGGTATTCGCTATCCCGGCGTTTCGCTTCAGTTGGCCAACATCGTTCCGGAACCGGTCCGGTTGCAGACACTGCTCTTCGATATGGATCGGTGTGGGGTGGACACCCTGGTGCTTGAGGCGTCCTCCCAGGCTTTGGCCGACGGTCGTCTCGACGGGATCGATCTGGACGCCGTCATTCTCACCAACATCACCCGGGATCACCTGGATGTCCATGGAAGTATGCGGGGCTATCTCGAAGCCAAACTCACCACTCTGGAGTTGCTCGCTCGGAGTAGCAAACCGCGAACGGTGGTCTCGGTCTGGCGCGACACAGCCCTCTACCCATATATCTCACGACGAATAGCGGAGTTGGATCTTGAGAGCACCATCCATTTTGTCGGGCAGGATGAAGAGCCCGGATCGCTGCCGAATGGGCGGTCAACCAGGGATTCGGCCCCTGGCCTCACCGGAGGGTCGCCCGGGAGCCCGCTTTGTCGACGGTTGCGTGTCGACAACATACGGGTGAGGTGGGAAGGGACGAGTTTTGTGCTCCACTGGGAAGGGCGGGCGCTCGCCTGTTGGACGCGACTTCTGGGTGAGTTCAATGTGCTCAATATCATGGCGGCTGTAGGGAGCGATCCGGAGCTCCTGACCGCTGCCTGCTCAGGCGCCGGCTGGGAGGGCCGCCTGCTTGCCGAAGCCCTCGCGGACATTCGGGTTCCCGGTCGCCTTCAACCGGTGCCCAACTCGCTGGGGGCGCGCATCTTCATTGACTATGCTCATACGGAGGACGGGTTGGAGAAGGTGCTGCGAACGTTGCGCTGCCTGCCCCATCGTCGCCTCTACACTTTGTTTGGGTGCGGCGGCGACCGCGACCGGGGCAAGCGGCCCCGGATGGGTGCGGTCGCGGGCCGGCTCTCCGACCTGGTGTGGCTTACGAGTGATAATCCGCGAACGGAGTCGCCCGCCGCGATCATTGAGGACATTGTTCGAGGCTTCGGAAGAGCAGGGAACTACTTGATCGTCGAGGACCGGGAGGAGGCGATTGCTACGGCCCTTGGGAGGCTTGTTGAAGGTGATATTCTGCTCATAGCGGGTAAGGGGCACGAGAACAGCCAAGTGATAGGAACGGAGGAGCGGCCGTTCTCGGATGCGGAGGTCACCGAGGCCTACCTCCGCGCAAAGGGGTGGAGGCGATGAGTATGGAACCTCGTCCGGCCGACTGCCGTCTCGGCCCGGACACGGCCCGGCCGGGGACCGGCTACCAAGATCCACCCAGTGTGCGGTCCCGTAGCGAGCGCACCCGTTCACCAAGTCCAGACACCCCCGTGCAACGCATCACCATGGAGCTCAGCCGGCGCTGCAATCTACGCTGTGTGTACTGCTACGCCGATTCGGGCCCGGACGTGACCACCGGGCTGAGCGAGACTCAGGTAAGGCAGGTCATCACCGAGGCGGTCGAATGCGGCGCCACCCTGATCTCGTTCGTTTCGGGAGGAGAGCCTTTGCTGCGGCCGTCGGTACTGAAGGACGGAGTCTCGTGCCTTGACTACGCCAACTCCCTAGGCTGCTACTGCCTTCTCTACACCAACTGCACACTTATTGATCGGAGGGCGGCCCACTGGCTGGCTCGGCGCGACGTGACCGTGGTGGGGAAGCTGAACAGCCTACGGAGCGCCGTTCAGGACGAGCTGACCGGTGTGGTTGGGAGTGCAGATCGCATCCGGCGCGGCATAGACCATCTGCTGGCCGCGGGGCTCACCGACAACGGCGCCAACCGCTTGGCCTTGGAAACGATCGTTTGCCGGCAGAACTACGACGAGATGCCGGCCATCTGGCGCTGGATGCGAGACCGGGGTATCGTGCCTGAGGTGGAGATTCCGACTGTGCACGGGCGCTTCGAGACCAACTGTGAACGGCTGTACTTCTCAGAGAGCGAAGCGCCCCGCAGGTACCAGGCTCTTTTCAACGAGCTCCTGCGCATCGACCAGACTGAATACGGTTACGACTGGGTGCCACATCCCCCGTTTCCGGGGACGTCGTGCCGGCTCTACTACTCCAACTGCTACATCAACGACCGGGGCGGGGTGCAGCCCTGCGCCGGGGTGGACAAGGAGTACGGCTGCTTACGCCTAAGCGGCAACGAAGGCGGAGGACGTCCGCTGGCGGAGATCATCCTCAGCGAGGACTTCCAGAGGCTTCGTGAGGTGCATCTG
>JAXGNF010000080.1:3738-11038 GCA_040768135.1 Thermoleophilia bacterium
ATCGTTGGCTTCACCGAACTGACCGGTCGCTCGGTGGCTGAACTGTTCGAGGAGCGAGGGTTGCGCTACCGGGTCTCAGACCTCCGCTCTCGCGAGGAACTGGCGGCCGCCCTCACCGGACTTCGGATCGATCCCAGGCACGTTTTTATCGGGGCTCAGACTCCCGGACAACTCGCAGGGATCACCGGCGTCATCCTCTCCCCCGGTGTGCCCCGCAGCATCCCGCTGGTGCGCGCGGCGCGGGAGCGAGGCATCCCCGTGTGGGGAGACGTGGACTTTCTCCACGACCACCTCAGAAGGCACGGGACCGGAGTACCTCGCACCGTCGCGATCACCGGCACCGACGGCAAGACGACCACGACGCTCCTGACTGGGGCCATCCTAGGCCGGGTAGCGCGAACCGTGGTGGCCGGCAATGTAGGAGAGCCGGTCTTTTCGCGCTATCGTGACATTCTTGCTGCCGACTGGCTCGTGCTCGAGATGTCGAGCTTCATGCTGGAGGAGATCCGGTTCTTCCGTCCCGACATCGCTGCGATCACCAACGTGGCTGAGGACCACGTCGACCGCTACGGTAGCTTCTCCGAGTACTTGGATACGAAGCTCAACATTGTCCGCCATTGTCGTCCAGACGACCTCTTCATCCAGAACCTCGACGATCCCCACTTACGCTCTCATGCGCCGACGCACTTGCGGGTGCGGACGGTGTCAGCGGGCGGCGCCGCCGGAGGCCGCAGCGGCGCCACTACCAAGCCTACGTCGGCGGACTATTCCTTCTCCGATGGCTGCTTCAAGTTCGGAGGGGCGACCCTCCCCTACGCCGGCTGCCGGTTACGTGGCAGCCACAACGCCGAGAACATCCTCCTGGCCCTGGCCGTCGCCACCGAGGTGGGTGTCAGTCCCGGCCTGGCGGCCGACGTGGTGAGGGATTTCGGTCCGGTGCCGCACCGCTTCGAGTACTTGGGAAGCTACGGAGGCGTCGAGGTCTACAACGATTCCAAAGCGACTACAGTGCACGCGATAGAGCGCGCGCTGGATGGCCTTGCGGGGAACGTGGTGCTCATAGTAGGAGGAAGAAGCAAAGGACTCGATTTCACCCCGCTGAAAAAGTACCAGGCTGGGATCAAGCTGCTGATGTGCTACGGCGAGGCCGGGGAAGAGATCCGGGACCGGGTAGGCCACCCCTGCTCGGAATACACGTACGGATTTGCAGAGGCCGTCACTCGGGCAATGCGGACCTGCACGGCGGGCGATACGCTGCTACTATCGCCGGGTTGCACGAGTTGGGATCAGCATGTGGACTATCAAGAGAGGGGAGCGGAGTTCCGCGAACTGGTCCACGGCTTCGTGTTCACGGGCGGCCCTGGGCGGCGCCGGCACCGGCCGTCCTGTGGCGTCCGTCGTCGGCCCCGCGATGTCTAGACCCGCTCCTGCCGTCCCAGCCGCTATTCCGCGGCCGCAAACGCTCTGTCCAGCATAGTGAGCGCATCATCGACCTCGCGCGCCGTAACGATGAGCGGGGGCGTGATGCGGATGACGTTGCCGTAGAGGCCGCCCTTGCCGATCAGCAACCCTTGGCGGCGTGTCTCCTCAAAGACCCGTAGCACCTTCTTGGCATCAGGGGCCTTGCCGTCAGGCGAGGCCGGGTCGACTACCTCTAGAGCCTGCATGAGGCCCATGCCACGTACATCGCCGATGCACCGATATTTGACCTGGAGGGCTTCAAGGCCTTCGCGTAAGCGTCCACCTTGAACCGTGGCGTTGTCGGCCAGGCGGTTCTCCTGGATGAACTCGATGGTTGCGAGGGCGCCCCGCGTGCTCACTGGGTTGCCGCCGAACGTGGCGATGGAGAGCCCCGTATAGCTACTGGCGACGGCCGGCGTAGCGACGGTGGCGCCCAGGGGCAGGCCGTTGCCCAGACCTTTGGCGAAGGTCATGATGTCGGGCTGTACGCCCCAGTGTTCGATGCCGCAGAACGAGCCACCGGTACGACCGCAGGCCGTCTGCACTTCGTCACAAATGAAGAGGCCCCCATACTTGCGTACGATGGGCAGCACCACTTGGAAGTACTCTTTGGGAGCGGTCACGAACCCTCCCACTCCCTGGATGGGCTCCGCCATGAAGGCCGCCACCTGTCCGTTTGTGGTGGTCTGAATCAACTCCTCGACGTCGCGGGCGCAACGCAGATCGCAGTTGGGATAAGTTAGCCCGAACGCGCAGCGGTAACAGTATGGGTTGTGGGCGTGCTTTATGTAGGCAACGCTGCTGGGCATAGGACGCCAGCTTGCCTGCGCGGTGATGTTCATAGTCACCTCGCTCCGGCCCGAGTAGGCGTGGCGAAGAGCGATGATGTCAGAGTGACCGGTAGCCAGCCGGGCGAAAAGCACGGCCGTCTCGTTGGCCTCGGTGCCGGAGGAGGTGAAGAAGCTCTTGCTGAGATCGCCTGGGGTGATTTCAGCCATCTTCTTGGCCAGCCTTGCCTGCGGCTCGTTGATGTAGAGTGTCGATACGTGCTGGAGCGTCTGGTTCTGGTCGATCACCGCCCGATTGACCGACTCATTGCAGTGTCCCACGCTGACAGTGAGGATGCCCCCAAAAAAGTCGAGGTACTCCGTGCCCTCCGAATCGGTGAGATACATACCCCTGCCTCGGACGAGCGTTAGAGGCTTCTCATAATAGGTGGAGACGCAGGGGAAGAGGTATTCTTTCTGCAGATCCTCGAGTTCAGCTGACATTTCCGATCCTCCTCCTCAGGGTGCCTGCCGGGGCGCTCGCATAGTAGTGGCCGGCCGCATGACGTCGTGACCATACCGGGCCTTCTCCCAACTGTGCCAAGCTTAGCACCGAGCGCCGTCTTCGCTCGAACGGCGAGATATCCCATCCGACCTCCACACTCCGGTACTCAGTAATCAAACAGGAGAATTGAAAATATCAATCTAAATACTTGACAAACGGGAATTCGTTCCCTAGGCTGAGAAGGTCGAGTGGTCCACGTACCCTTACCCCTACCACGGAGGTATGAGTGAACACCATCATCGTCAACAAGGAGCTCTGCAACGGATGTAAGCGGTGCTTCCAGGCCTGCTTCATCGACGTGATCAAGTGGGATAAGGAGGCCAAGAGGCCCATCATCGCTTATCCGGAGGAGTGCGTGCAGTGCATGTTCTGCGAACTCAACTGCCCTGAGCGCGCGATCAAGGTGCACCCCAAGTATGAGTCGTACCTGTTCCCCCGCGAGAGTCTGGTCTGACGAGGAGAAAGCCATCATGAGCAAACGAATGACTACAGACGTCCTCGTGGTCGGAGGCAGCATCGCCGGTCTGGCTACTGCCATCACGGCTAAGGAGCAGGCTCCCGATCTAGAGGTCACCGTTGTCGAGAAGTACACGAGCGGCTACTCCGGCAAAGCCAACCGGGGCGCCGGAATCATGTTGATCCTGGGCGAGCACTCCCCGGAAGAGTTCGCCCAGTTCTATCTGAAGCACATCGGGATGTATCTGAACAACCAGACCATGCTTCTCAAGTATGCGGGCATGCTGAACGGCAACGCCGAGGCCGTCGACAAGTGGTCCGGCGGCAAGATAGATAAGGATGAGCGCGGGCAATTCCGCACTCTTAAATGGGCGTCCAAGGTCGTAGGTCGTACGGACGACGGCCGGCCTGTGTTCGACCAGAACGTCCCTTATCCGTGGACGCTCGTGGCCATCGACCTCGACTATATCCGGGAAGTGCGCAAATACGCCCGCAAAGTGGGAGTCAAGTTCGTCGACCGGGTAGGGATCGTCGATCTCCTCACCGATGGGGGCAAGATCAGTGGGGCGGTAGGCTATAACATCGACGACGGCACCCAGAATGTCTTCGGGGCCAAGGCGGTGGTTCTCGCCTGCGGAAATCAGTGCTGGCGGATCATGCCGATGTGGTCGGCCGCTCGCGGGGAGGGAGTGGCTGCGGCCTTCCGAGCCGGCGCGAAGTTCGCCAACTGTGAGTTCGGTTCGTTTTATAACTGGACCAATTTAGACCATTTTGAGTCCGACATGGGTGTTGAATATGCGCTCTATAACGACAAAGGAGAGAATGTCGGCCTTCCGCTCATCAAAGAGGTGCATCCCGACATCAGTGCCGATGTATTGGCCGAGTGGTACAAACAGACCGTCGCGGGCAATGGCCCCCTGCACTACCGGCAGCAAGAGAACCCGCTGATGCCCTATCTGACTTCGGTATTGGCCTCCACAGCCGTCCATAACCGGCCGTACGCCGACCGTTTCTGGGGATATCTATTCTTTAACGCCTTTTCCCAACAGACGACCGATCACGTGGTGCCTGGTTTGGTGGGGGAGTTTGGCGGCTTATGGGTGGATGAGAACATGGCTACTACGGTTCCAGGCCTGTATGCGGCCGGTGATCTGGCGGTACACGGCTCCCGGGCGTGGGGGGCGACCGCGCAGCCTGGACGCCACCGTGGTTCCGGTATTGGGTTTGCCACCTTCTCCGGCCGCGTGGCCGGTCCGTCGGCCGCGAACTATGCGGCGGGGGCGGAAGCACCTGTCCTCTCAGAAGATCAGATAGCTGCGATCGATGCGCGGGTCACCGCTCCGCTCGAGAGCGCCGGATCCATGAGGCCTATGGAGATGGTGGCTGAGATCCAGAAGGTCATGCAGCCTTTGGGTAACAGCCTCTACCGTCATGAAGACCGTATGAAGAAGGCCCTAGCTCGGGTGGAGGAGCTCAAGACGCTCCTGCCTCAACTCAGAGCCGCCGATCCACATCAGATGCTCGGTGTCAACGAGTGCGAGGCCACTCTGCTCTGTGCGGAGATGTTCTTCAAGGCCTCACTGGAACGGAAGGAATCCCTGGGTTGGTTCTTGCGCGAGGACTACCCCGAGGCCAGCAAAGATGGTCTCGAGTGGATCACCGTCGAAAAGAAGGACGATCAGGTATCGGTCGGAAGAGAGCGGGTGCCGCTGGAGACCTATCCCTATCAGCCGTGAGTGCCGACCACGCATCCGACGGAGGACAAGACCATGTCGCATGATGCCCCGAATAAACCCGAATTGCGGCCCCTGCGCCCCGACCAGGAGGCCCTTCCCTACGCCAAGTACTACTATCGCCCAGTGGCGCCGCCCAACCCGAGATTGATAGAGATTCTCAACCAAGGTCCTATGGATCCGGCCAAGGCTCTCCTCCCCGAGAACATCAGCGATCTGCTCGACCCCGGCTATCACGAGGTCGAGACCGGCTACTGTATCCTCGACAACGGTGCCGGTTATGTGGCCGTCAACAACGTATTCCCGGGTTGCACCGTAGACATGATGAAATGGTGGTTCGCCTGGCACGCAGCCGGACCGGGCCTGCGCTATGCCCTCTGGTTCCCGCCCGGACACGTGACCATCGCCGTCTCTGACGAAGGATATGCGAAGTTGCATGACCCCACCATCCCGCTGGGCGAGAAGTCCCAGAATATTGATCACTTCGTGGTCGAGGACGTCGGGGGAGGCGTAGAAGACATCATCATCAGCTTTCTCGATCCCCAGCAGATGGGCTTCGATATGAGCCGTTTCCACGCGCCCAACGTGGCCTGGGTCTTCGGTGGCTACGGGGTGTCAGAATCGACTGAACGTCCGGGTATGAAGTCCCCGGCCATCATGTGCCACTTCTGTCGCGAGATCGACGGGGGCCTCGAGTTCCGCACTCGGTTCTGGATGGGGTATCGCATCAACAAGGGCAGAGCCATGTGCACTCTACCGCCATGGGTCAAAGTACCCATAGAGGCGCCCATGGGGCTGGCCTACCACAATGTGATGGAGTATTCGAACCTGGCCTCGTTTCTCCCTGAGATCTACGCAGAATTCGGTCCGGGGATGTAGCAACACCGATCTATCGTTTACGATCAGGAGGATCAGGAGGATCGCATGAGCCCAGATCTTGACGTACAGGACGGACGACCGGTATTTCAGCCGTCTCCCGACTTTCTCGCCCGGCAGAAGCGTATGGACGACGCTCTCAATCTCCGCAAGCCCGACCGGGTGCCGGTGGCGCCTTTGATGTTTCACTACTACGCCAACAAGCGCGCTGGTGTTCCCAATCGCGTGGCCCATTACGACCGTCAGCAGACAATTGAGCTTTGGCGCAAAGCCGTCGTCGAGCACGACTGGGATTGTGCCGTCCCGCTCGGTCCTATTCCCCAGGGTCGGCCGCTCGAACTGTTGGGCTCGACGCAGGTTCGGTGGCCTGGCTACGGCCTTTCTGACGATGTGCCGTGGCAGTTCGTCGAGAACGAATACATGCGGCAGGACGAGTACGACGAGCTCCTGGCCAATCCCACCGCCTTCGCCGTGACCAAGTTGTGGCCTCGTATTGCCACCACGCTGGCTCCCATAAGTGCCATGGCTCAGGCGGCGCCGCCTCCGGTTCTATACTTCTCGAACCACTACATGTTGCCCGACCTGTTCGGCAATATCTTGGCCAATCCCGAAGTCATGTCGATGCTAGAGAAGATCGTGGCATTGGGCAAAGAGATGGCCGAGATCCGCAAAGACGTCATCGGGTACACCATGATGATGATGCAGTTGGGCTATCCGTTGGTGTGGGGAGGCATCACTTTTCCCGCATTCGACTGGATCAGCGACGTGCTGCGGGGTCTACGCGGGACCTCCATGGACATGTACCAGGTTCCCGACAAATTGCTGGCGGCTATTGAGTTATATACACCCTGGACAATAGATATCACTGTGGCATGGGCGCAACAGACCGGGGCCAAAGGGGTGTTCATACCATTGCACCGGGGCGCCGACGGTTTCATGTCGCAGGAGCAGTTCGCCAAGTTCTACTGGCCGTGTCTCAAGGCGCTGCTGCTTGGCCTGATCGAAGCCGGTCTCACGCCGATGCCCTTGATAGAGGGTAGATATACCTCTAGGCTCGAGTTCTTTCAGGAGCTGCCCCCCAAGAAGATCATGGCCCATTGGGACCGAGTGGACCGCAGGAAGGTCAAGGAGTTGCTGGGAGACACCATGTGCTTCTGGGGCAATGTACCTGCGTCATTGTTGTGCACGGGCACGGTGCAACAGGTCAAGGATGACGTCAAGGAACTGATCGATATCTTCGGCGACAACGGCGGCCTGGTCATTGACGGCTGCATCGGCATCCCAGACGAATCCCGGCCTGAAAACGTCTATGCGCTCCGCGAGGCGGTGGATGAGTACGGGGTCTTCTGACCACTCCTTCTGGAGACATGCCCACAGCCTCATAACTCCAACCGAAGCACGAAAGGACACACTCATGCATCCACTCGTAGAAGCCATGGCCG
>JAXGNF010000081.1:0-10882 GCA_040768135.1 Thermoleophilia bacterium
TAGAGCAGAGGTTTCCTAAACCTCGTGTCGCAGGTTCGATTCCTGCCGAGGGCACTTCGCTAATCTGCGCTGTATCCCGCTTTCTACCCGGTCTGAGGCACTATCTTCTTCTACCGAATACTCCGGTGTATACTGGGTTTGGAAGTGATTTGGCTTACGCCTTGATTACGTGGAGAGGTCGACCAGGTTGATCTTGTTAGACCGCGGGAGCTGCTCGTTGCCGGGTCAAAAACCCATTCCACGTAAGCCACTGCGTAAGCCAAATTCGGCGGGAGCCTATGAAGATGGGAGGTGACCATGCGACTCACCAAGAGAACGGTCGAAGCGGCTGAGGCGAATCCGAGCCGTGATCTCTTGCTGTGGGACGACGATCTGACCGGCTTTGGCTTGCGGGTGACGCGTGCAGGTGTGAAGTCATATGTCATTCAGTACCGGCCTGTCGGCTCCAGACAGACGCGTCGATTGACCATCGCGAAGGTGGGCAAGATAACGACGGAACAGGCTAGGCGAGTGGCGAAGTCGATGTTGGCCGAAGTGGTGCAGGGTGTTGATCCGGCCGCATTGAGACGGACCTCGCGGGAAGCACCGACGATGCGCGAGTTGCTCGATCGGTTTGATAAAGAGCACATTGCCGTCCGGCTCAGGCCAAAAACCGTTGGCCCGTATCGACGACTCATCGAGACGCACATCAGGCCCAAGTTCGGATCTGTGCCGGTCGCCGCTGTCAGCCGCGCCGACGTAGCGAAATGGCACCATGCAATGCAAAAGACACCCGTCGAGGCGAATCGGGCGCTCATGCTGCTCCACAAGATCTTCAGCATGGCCGAGCTGTGGGGGTTACGCGATGGCAGCAACCCGGCTCACGGGGTGCCTAAGTTCAAGGAGACCTCGCGGGAACGGTATCTCAACGCGGATGAGCTCCATCGGATCGGAAAAGCCATCAGTGATTTGCAGGTGGACCCTAAACGACCATTATCACCGTACATCGCGTTGGCCTTCCGCCTGCTACTACTGACAGGCATGCGCCGTGATGAGGTTCTCACTTTGAAATGGGATTACATCGACCTGACTGCCGGGCGCATCGATCTACCGGACTCCAAGACGGGGCCCAAGACAGTCGCCCTCAGCACCGCGGCCATCGACCTGCTGAAGGGGGCCCCACGCGAAGAAGGATCTCCCTGGGTGGTTACGTCCAGTCGACGCTCAAGTGACGGCGCCTGGTCGCACGTGGTGAATCCAGCCAAGGCTTGGCAGCGGGTGAAGGAGCGTGCGAGCACCGAGGATGAGAAGCTACCCAGCGTCAACGTTCTCGATGTCACGCTGCACGACTGTAGGCATGCTTTCGCGGCCACAGGAGCCGCTGCCGGGTTCTCCTTGGTGGCGATTGGCGCGCTCCTTGGTCATGCCGACCAAGCCAGCACGCAGCGCTACGCGCACCTGAGCCCAGATGCTCGCCGATCCGTGGCCGATCGGATCGCTGGCGAGATCGCCGCGTCTCTCGAGGGCAAGCCCCCGGCGGACGTTGTCAGGCTCAGTGGAACGACTATGAACGGCGCCTAGCATGAGTGATTGCCTAACAGAATCGCCCCACATGGGCGTATTCCGAGCGATGTATCTCGCCGCCGTTGCCGCGACCGTTCCCCAGGTCCTAGTAACGCTTCGGGACGATATATTGCCGTTGTTCGAGTACGCTAGGCAGGAGATGCAATCGCGGGCCGCGGACAAAGGCGCGTGGGAACGCGATCTTGCCCGGCACGCCCAGGGCGACGAGGCTCCCGAACTGTGCGACAGCGTGGCGAATTTGAGGAAATGGGAGTGCGTCGGTCTGAGCGGCACCGAGTCTGGGCTCAACCTGTATCCTGACCTTGAGCAGCTGAAGTCCGCCCTCGTTGCATGGGGCGAGCGATGGCATCTTGACCTCGAATGGGCGTATAACGCCGCTCTCGCACAGCTGATGGCTTGGAGTGAGCATCCCGACGCGACTCGCGCAACCGCGGCAGCAGATTTGAAATGGACCCGCTTTCCGGCCGCAGCGTGGTTCCCGGTGGGAGGAGGCAATCGACGCTTCGTTTTCGAGCACGATGGGTGGGATTGGCTCACACAGACGGCCGACATGGCTCGAGACGCGATCAGGGCGGACTTCGAGCGGGCGCTGAACGATTACTTCAACGCCAGGAGCGCAGAGCGTAAAAGGTCGGGCTGGCGCGGGGAGACGGTCGAGCTTCGATCCTTGGCCCTGCATCTGCAGTGGCTTGCGCGCTACCAGGTAGGCCGAGAACCTTGGCCTCAGATAGCTGCGGCGGCCAATCGGCAGTTTCTGTCCGGCAGGAAAGCGCCAGTTACTGCGAGGCGGGTGTCACACGCTGTGAAGAAGGCCGCCAAGTTTCTAGGGTTGAGATTGGACCCTGTTCGCGGGCCGGGTCGACCAATCGGCGCGGCTACCACCAACACGACTTTCAACGTCGTCACGCCGGAGTCGCGCGAGCGATAATTCGGACATTGGGAGCCCCGCTCCTAATCGCCGTTTTTCTCTTCTACCGGCTACGCAAGAATCCCCCTGTAAGCACTCAAGCAAGCAGGAGGTTTCATAGTGACCGACGGCCACAGACAGGGTTGGACGCAGTACTTCGACACTCGCTCGGCAGCCGAGTACTTGGGGTTGTCCCCCAAGACACTCGAGAAGCTGCGGTGGCAGGGAGGCGGTCCGGCATACTACCGGCTGGGTGGGGTTCGCTACCTTCAAGATGACCTGGACGAGTGGCGTGAATCTCGTCGCCGCACGAGCACCAGCGATACCGGGCCGCGATGACCAGCGACAATCAGATTAAGGAGACCGCGGACGTTGATTCCCGAAGGGATCGACTGAGTGCGTATCTGGTACACCGCGGACTGGATTCCACAGTACTCGACCAGCTTCAGGAGGGAGTCCTGCGTCTGGAGTCGTCCCTCGAGTACTGGGACGGAGATGGGATCTTTCGAGGCAAGTTCCCCGCCATGGTCGCCGTTGTCAGCGATGTCGAAGAGCGCGAGATAACCGTACACCGTACCTATCTCGACCCCACGGGCGCGGGTAAGCTTGATCTCGGCCCCGGCTGCTCCTCGAAGAAGCTCGCGCCCGTCGATGAGCCAGGGGCGACCAGAGGTTCCTCCATCAAGCTGGCACCGGCGGGTAGCGTGCTCGCCTTGGCGGAAGGTGTCGAGACCGCGCTCGCCGTGATGCTGGCCACGGGGCACCCCTGCTGGTCTTGCGTCTCGGCGAGCGGGTTGGGCTCGGTGGAGTTGCCTCCGCACGTGCAAACGGTCCACATCTGGGCCGACAACGACACGAACGGGATGGGACAAAGGACTGCAGCGAAACTGGCAAGTCGACTGCGAGACAAGGGCCTAAATGTCTTCGTGCACATACCTTCACGTACGAGTGCCGATTGGCTCGATGTCTTCAATGACCTAGGCGCGGATGAGCTTCTCGATGAACTAGCCAACAGACGCGAGTGGACCCCCGATGCTGGTGGGACGGGGATTCGGCTCTCGACGGTGCGACCTGAAACAGTCCAGTGGCTGTGGCCGGGCCGCATACCGTCCGGGAAGATCTGCATCCTGGATGGGGATCCAGGTTTGGGCAAAAGCACGGTGACACTGGACTTGGCGGCGCGAGTCACTCGGGGCCTGCCCATGCCCGACGGTACTGGGGCCGGTGAGCCAGCGGGAGTCGTACTCGTATCCGCGGAAGATGGACTCGCGGATACGATTGTTCCTCGGCTTCAGGCCGCAGGGGCGGATCTCGAGCTGATATGGGCCATAGAGCAATGCGGCGAAGACCGACACCCGTTCACCATGCCGGACGATTTGGCACACCTGGAGAGGGCGGTGCGGGAGACAGGGGCCCGGCTGGTTGTCATAGACCCGCTCATGGCCTTTCTGAACCTACACACGAACGCACACCGAGACCAGGACACACGGTACGTGCTGGCCCGAGTGCACGAGATGGCCTCAACCACGGGAGCTGCAGTGCTTCTGGTTCGGCATCTCAACAAAGCCGCCGGAGGTACGGCCATCTATCGTGGCGGCGGGTCGATCGGCATCATCGGTGCCGCTCGCAGCGGTCTCCTGGTGGCCAAAGACCCCGAGGATGAGCAGCGCAGAGTGCTGGCCTGTACCAAGCAGAATCTCGCTGTGATGCCTTCCAGCCTCGCTTTTCGGCTTGTTGCGGGTGAAGGTCGACCTGCCCAGGTGGCGTGGGAAGGATCGTCGAACTTCGACGCCAACGCTCTTCTCGCTCCTCCCGTCGTCGGCGCCAAGCGGACTGAGCGCGATGAAGTCAAAGACTTCCTCCGCGAAGAACTCGCCGCGGGTCCAGTCCCGGCGAAAGAGGTCGAGGCAGCCGCGCTCGAGGCAGGCATCTCCAAGGCGACTCTTCGCCGGGCGCGTCTCGAGCTGGGGGTGAAAATCAAGCGGGACGGGTTCCAGGGCAAGTCGCTCTGGAGTTTGGACCCCACAGATGTTCACGAAGTCCACACATGTTCACCCTCCGACCGTGAGCAAGTGTGCGCGTCCCTGAGCATGTATGGAAACAACCCAGCGCTCGTCGACCCGACCGGATGCTGCCTAGAACTCGATTTGAGCTCGGAGTTCAGGCTGTGACCGCCCGCGAGCTCATGGACATCGTCACTCAGAAGGCATTGAGCGAACTGCGCCTGGAGGGGGACGGGTCAATTGTGCGCAGATCTCTATTCCCAGAACTGGTGACGCCATCACCGCTGCTGGCGCGCGTGCTCCGCGAGCAGAAGCCCATGCTCGTGGAGTTCCTGATGTATCAGCACGAGGCGGACCGGCTGCTTCTGGAGAGCACGCACCGCCTTGCCCAGGCATGGCCGCCCGGGTGTCCAGGGTTGGATGAGGATGCCGTCTGGGCCGAGATGGAGAAACAGCTGACTGACGCCTATTGGATGGTTGACCTGGCGACTCTTCGGGAGGCCATCGAGCGCCGCGAAGAGCATGTCCTTGCAGTGTTTGCGGCCCACCGGGATCACGTTCGTGCTCCCGGGAAAAAGATCGATAGAGGAAGGTAGAAGCATGACGAAACAAGTGAAACGACCGGAGCTGAATCGGGCGTATGCCATCAGGGAAGCGTGTATCGAGTGCATGAACTACGCAGTGCACGAGGTCAACCGCTGTCTGGATCGGGCCTGTCCCCTGTGGGAGTGGCGGCGTGGCCCAGGCGGTCCGGAGCGCTCGGATTTGCCGCTGAGACGGCATCAGGTCGGTAGAAGCACGGCGGGACGCGGAGAGGCCGTTCCCGGCGGGAAAAACAGCGCTGAGGCCAAGATTTCAGGTAAACGCGCGGAGCGGGGAGTGTAATGACATGACCAGGACCGACAAAACCCGACAGCTTACCGTCCAACAACGGAATGCCATCGACATGCTGATCGCGGGGAAGACAGACCTCGAGGTCAGCCAAGCGGTCGGCGTGGCCAGGCAGACCGTAACCGAGTGGCGTAACCACAACGCCCTTTTCGCGGCCGAGTTGAACCGGCAACGTGAAGAGCTATGGGCGGCAAGCAAAGAGGCCCTTCGGCGACTCGTAGCGGACGCCGTCAAGGTGATTTCGGACGATCTGGCCGCGCCGGAGAGACGCATTCGACAACAGGCGGCGGTGCACGTGTTACGTGCCGTCGGATTGTACGGGAGCGATTTGACACCTCGTGGGGCCACGGAGCCGGAGTCGGTGGAGGCCGAGTGGCGTCGAGACGATTTCTTCAAATCTCTGGAGGATTGTCTCGTCCCTTGACGACCCAAGGGGGCTCGGGGCGTAAGGCGGCGTCGTTTCCCCCGAGCGGCCCCAGCCTGTTTGCCAGGTGGGTGCTAGCAGCTGGATGAGTAGCAAAGCGTGTTCCCTCTGTCCGCAGCCAGTTGTACACTGGGAAGCAGGCGTTCACCCGACCAGGGGTGTAGGAGCCTGGCCGCCCCGCGGCGGATTATCGACCGGGAGGAGACCATGACCCAGTTCGAACTTACGCCCGAGTCCATACCCGAGCCCAAGCAGCGGGGGCGTCCCCCGGGCTCAGGCGGCAAGAAGGGCTCCGGCGACGGCTCCGGTCGTGGCGGCTCTGGGTCCGGGACTAGCGGCGGCTCCCGCGCCAGTAAGGCAAACGGCGCCACCGTCGGCTACGAAGCCCAGCTATGGCAGATGGCCGACGCTCTTCGGGGCAGCATGGATGCCGCCGAATACAAGCATGTGGTCCTGGGTCTCATCTTCCTCAAGTACATCTCCGATGCCTTCGAGGAACAGCATGAGAGGCTCCTCGGTCAGGTGGCAGACGGCGCCGACCCTGAGGATCCCGACGAGTACCGAGCCGAGAACATCTTCTGGGTGCCGCGCGAAGCCCGCTGGGCCCATCTGCAGGCCAGCGCCAAGCAGCCCGGCATCGGGGAGACGTTGGACACTGCCATGGAGGCCATCGAGCGCGACAACCCCATCCTCAAAGGAGTGCTCCCCAAGGATTACGCCCGTCCGGCTCTAGACAAACAACGCCTGGGCCAGCTCATCGACCTCATGAGCAACATCGCAGTGGGTGATGAGGCCGCCCGCTCCAAGGACGTGCTCGGGCGTGTCTATGAGTATTTCCTCTCCCAGTTCGCAAGCGCCGAAGGCAAGAAGGGCGGTGAGTTCTACACCCCGCGCTGCGTGGTCAAGCTGCTGGTCGAGATGCTGGAGCCCTACGAAGGCCGCGTCTACGACCCCTGTTGTGGTAGCTCGGGCATGTTCGTGCAGTCGGTGGAGTTCATCCGCGCTCACGCCACCGGCAACGGCAATGGGAACGGCGGTGGTGCCACGAACCGCCTGAGGGTAGGCTCCAAAGCGGCGGGGAGCATCTCCATCTTCGGCCAGGAGTCCAACTACACCACCTGGCGCCTGGCCCGCATGAACCTGGCCATCCGCGGTATCGAGGGACAGATCGCCCACGGAGACACCTTCCACGACGATCGTCACCCCGACCTCAAAGCTGATTTCATCCTCGCCAACCCCCCGTTCAACGTCTCCGACTGGGGCGGCGACCGCCTGCGCGACGACAAGCGTTGGCAATACGGGTTGCCGCCTGCCCGCAACGCCAACTTCGCCTGGGTGCAGCACATGGTCTATCACCTGGCCCCCACCGGGGTCGCCGGGTTCGTGCTCGCGAACGGCTCCATGTCCTCTCAGCAGTCGGGCGAGGGAGACATCCGCAAGAACCTGGTCGAAGCCGACCTCGTCGACTGCATGGTGGCGCTTCCGGGCCAGCTCTTCTACTCCACCCAGATCCCCGCCTGCCTGTGGTTCCTTTCGCGCGACCGCAAAGACGGCGGCTTCCGCGATCGCCGGGGCGAGATCCTCTTCATCGACGCCCGCAACATGGGGGAGATGGTCGACCGCACCCACCGGGAACTCACCGACACCGACATCGCCCGCATCGCCGCCACATACCACGCTTGGCGCGGAGAGAAGGACGCCGGCAAGTACGAGGACGTCCCCGGTTTCTGCAAGAGCGCAACTCTGGAAGAGGTCCGCAAGCACAAGTACGTACTCACCCCGGGCCGTTATGTGGGCGTGGAGCCGGAGGAGGACGACGGCGAACCCTTCGATGAGAAGATGAAGCGGCTGGTAGCCACCCTCCAAGAGCAACAGGCCGAGACGGCAAAGCTGGATGCGGCGATCGCGGCCAATCTCGGGGAGTTGGGATATGGGTGAGTGGAAAGAGATGCCATTCAGTGAGGCTGTGCTTCTGAACCCGCCCACATCACTCTCTCGCGGTGACAAGCATCCGTTTGTCGACATGGCTGCCATCAACACCGAGATCCGTTGTGCCTATCCGACTGGCCGGCGTTTGTTCAAAGGTGGCGGTTCACGGTTCCAGAGCGGCGACACACTCATGGCGCGCATCACACCATGTCTTGAGAATGGAAAAATCGCTCTCTACTGTGCACCGGAGGGAGATGCGGCTCATGGGTCGACGGAGTTCATCGTCATCCGTGGGAGACCAGGCACAAGTGATGGGTTGTTTGCGTACTACCTGACCAGATGGAATGGTGTAAGTGGATATGCCATCAGTCAGATGACTGGTACATCAGGTCGCCAGCGTGTTCCCACGGCAGCCTTTGACAGTCTCGTGGTTGATATGCCTCCCCTCCCAGAACAACGCGCTATCGCCCACATCCTCGGTACCCTAGACGACAAGATCGAACTGAACCGGCGCATGAACGAGACGCTGGAGGCCATGGCCCGAGCGCTTTTCAAGTCGTGGTTCGTGGACTTCGATCCTGTGCGGGCCAAGATGGAAGGTCGCTGGCGCCCGGGGGAGTCGTTGCCAGGCCTACCGGCTCATCTCTACGACCTGTTCCCTGACCGGCTGGTGGATTCGGAGTTGGGGGAGATACCGGAGGGGTGGACCGAGATCACTCTCGGGGCGTACGCTTCACTCAATCCTGAGATCTGGTCGAAAACGTCACAGCCACCGATGATTAGGTACGTGGATCTATCCAACACGAAGTGGGGCCGAATAGAGGCGACGGTGACCTACCCCATGTCGAAGGCACCGAGCAGAGCCAAGCGAGTACTCCGGCCGGGTGACACTATCGTAGGTACTGTGCGGCCCGGTAATGGCTCTTATGCGCTTGTCTACGAAGATGGGTTGACCGGTAGCACTGGCTTCGCCGTGGTTCGCCCCCTCCAGGAAGACTATGCCGCGTTCGTATACCTGGCTGCTACTGCCAGAGGCAGCATTGACCATCTCGCCCAATTGGCCGACGGCGGAGCCTACCCTGCGGTGAAGCCGGATGCTGTCACTTCTCTCCCTACCGTGGGTCCCCCAGCCCAGGTTCTCAGCTGGTTCTCACAGGCTGCGTCGCCGCTTCTCCGGCAGTTCTCGGCACGCGAACATGAATCCCGCACCCTCTCCGCCCTCCGCGATGCCCTTCTCCCCAGACTCATATCCGGAGAGATCAGGGTATCCGAGGGGAAGGAGCCCGACCCTAGTGCAAGGGACGCGCACGAGGGAAGTGAATGACTGACTCGCCGTCCTCCCACTACAGCGACTACATCATCTATGTGGATGAGAGCGGAGACCACAGCCTCACCAGTATTGACTCCCAATACCCGATCTTTGTTCTTGCCATCTGCATCTTTTCCAAACGGGACTATTCACGGTTGATTATCCCCGCGGTTCAGGAGTTCAAGTTCGAGTTCTTCGGGCATGACATGGTGGTCTTGCACGAGATGGATATTCGTAAGAGCAGGGGGCCATTCAGGCTACTGATGCAGGCCCACGTCAGATCACGCTTCATGGGTGCACTGAACGATATCGTTGCGGCGGCTCCCTTCACCATTATCTCCACGGTCATTCGCAAGGAGAGGCTGCGTCGACAGTACGCTGTTCCCGACAACCCTTACCACCTAGCACTGACCTTCTGCCTGGAACGTGCTCACCGATATCTCTCCGCCCTCGGCTACGGAGAACGCATCACTCACGTAGTCTTTGAGTGCCGAGGGAAGAAAGAAGATGCGCAGCTTGAGCTGGAGTTCCGCCGAATCTGTGATGGAGCCAACTACGGCCACGAGCGCTTTCCCTTCAAGATCGTCATGGCCGACAAGAGAGTTAATTCCGTTGGCCTACAGTTGGCAGACATGGTTGCCCGCCCCATTGGCCTGCATGTTCTCCGGCCAAACCAAAGCAACCGTGCCTACGACATCTTGGAGGATAAGATGTATGAGAGTGCGACGGGCACTGTCCTAGGATACGGTCTGAAGTGCTTCCCCTAGAAAAGCGAAAGACCTCAGTATTTACCGAGGCCAGTCGCCGACCGGGTATTCCCAATCCACTTGACATTATCATCACTCACGAGAAGTCGGGTGTCAAGGGTATCCGGCGAGATTATTTGCGAAGCAGGTAAGGTCGGCCCATCTTGGAGCAGCGATTGGCCGTCACGTGCCTGTGAAGCCCACAGCAGAATAATCTACTAATCTACTAGCAGATTGATAGATGAATCGACGAGCCCGGGGCGGCCCGACGGATGTACTTCTACCACATCACCGCATCTATTGAAGCCGATCTAGTCCGCTTGTAGGAACTGGGCGGTGGCCGGATTCGCGAGGACCACGCCCGCGGACCTGGCTGGGTCGGACCCGCCGTGAACTCGAAACCGAAGCGATCGCTGGCTTCGCGTCCATGGGAGGGGTGTCAGTAACCGCCGACGAGGTGCCGCGCACATTCGCCTACGATCGGCCCACGTCCGTCGCTCCCCAGAACGTGGCCTTCGTCCAGGGATATCGGGGCGCGATGAAGTTCGTCCGCAACCGAGCGGACGACTCAGACTTCGAATGGCACAGCGCGTTGATACTCGACGGCCTGACCGAATATGTGAAACAGGGTTGGATCGGACTACGAAAGACGCGGTCTACAGCCGAATCCGCAATCTGCGGAGGCTCGAACTCGCAAACAGCGGAGGTATAGACTCGCAAACAGCGAAAGGGTAGACTCGGAGACAGGTTCCACGCCGTGCCCGTCCGCTCTCCATGGGAGACCCCCATGACTGCTCCTTTCACTGAATCAGACGTCGAAGAAGCCGCCCTGTCCTGGCTCAAGGAGAGCGGCTGGACCATCCGGCACGGCGCCGAGATGATTCCCGGCGAGCTCTTCGCAGAACGCGATGACTACGGACAGGTCGTCCTTGCCGGTCGCCTGCGCGACGCGCTGGCCCGCCTCAATCCGAACCTCCCACCCGAAGCACTGGATGATGCCTTTCACCGGCTGATGCGACCTGAAGGTGCCGATCTCGTTGCCCGCAACCGTTATTTGCACCGCCTCCTGGTCGACGGGGTGACGGTCGAATACAGAGCGACCGACGGTGG
>JAXGNF010000082.1:0-10798 GCA_040768135.1 Thermoleophilia bacterium
CGCGGAGGTGAAAGTCCGCAGTACAGGAGGTGTGTGGTGCAGCAGTACGCTCAGAGTGTGATCGATGCCGTCACGGCCCGCGATCCCCTCGAGCCCGAGTTCCATCAAGCGGTCACCGAGGTTCTTGAATCGGTGAGCCCTGTTCTCGAGGCCCATTCGGAATACCGTCAGGCCCGGATTCTGGAACGCCTGGTGGAACCCGAGCGGGTGATCATGTTTCGGGTGCCCTGGGTGGATGACGGCGGCGAGATCCAGGTCAACCGGGGCTTTCGGGTGCAGATGAACTCGGCCATCGGCCCCTACAAGGGCGGGCTGCGCTTTCATCCTTCAGTCAACCTGTCCACCATGAAGTTCTTGGCCTTCGAACAGACTTTCAAGAACGCCTTGACCACGCTCCCCATGGGCGGCGGCAAGGGCGGGTCGGACTTCGACCCCAAGGGTAAGAGCACCAACGAAGTCATGCGCTTCTGTCAAAGCTTCATGAACGAACTCTACCGGCATATCGGCCCCAACACCGATGTCCCCGCCGGAGACCTAGGGGTGGGCGCTCGGGAGGTCGGTTTCCTCTTCGGCCAGTACAAGCGCCTGACCAACGAGTTCACCGGAGTGCTGACCGGTAAGGGCTTGGGCTGGGGCGGGTCGCTGGTGCGGCCTGAGGCCGCCGGCTACGGCGTGGCCTATTTCCTTACCGAAATGCTGGCGCATCGCGGGGACTCGCTCGCCGGCAAGACCATAGCCATCTCCGGGTACGGTAACGTGGGCACCTACTTCGTGGAGAAGGCGGTGGAGTTGGGCGCCAAGGTGGTGAGTCTAGGCGATGAATACGGGTGCGTGTTCGATCCGGACGGCATCTCCGGGGAGAAGCTTGCCTATATGGCCGATCTGTGGACGGTGCACCGCAAGTCGGCCAAGGAGTATGCCGATAAGTTCGATTGCGAGTGGCAACCGGAGACCAAGCCCTGGCGCTTCATCAAGTGCGATATCGCTGTACCCACCGCTATGCAGAACGAGATCGGGGCCGACGACGCCCAAGCCCTTGTGGCCAACGGTTGCCGGGTAGTCTGTGAAGCGGCCAACATGCCCTGTACGTCGGAAGCCGTCCGTATCTTCCAAGAGGCCGGCCTTTTGTACGCACCGGGCAAGGCCGCCAACGCTGGTGGAGTGGCGACTTCCGGTCTTGAGATGTCGCAGAACAGCATGCGCCTCAGTTGGACCCGTGAGGAGGTAGATACGCGCCTGCAGCAGATCATGCGGGGCATCCACCAGGCCTGTCTGGATGCGGCCGAACGGTTCGGATCACCAGGCGACTACGCGGCCGGGGCCAATATCGCGGGATTCCTCAAAGTGGCGGAGGCTATGATGGACCAAGGCGTGGTTTAGTAGATCCTACCCACTACAGAATCCATTCGACACCCATCGTAGACATCGGCCGGGAGGATGCTTGAACGAGTATTGTCGGTGGACCTGTGACGAGCTGGTCCGGGTCAAGGACCGCGGAGAGCTCGAGTACCTGCAGGCCGTGGAGGAAGTGCTCAAATCGGTCTCGGCCGTCGTTGACGCGCACCCGGAGTATCGGCGGGCGGGCATTCTGGAACGACTGGTCGAGCCGGAGAGGGCCATCATGTTTCGGGTGCCCTGGGTAGATGATCGCGGCGAGATCCAGGTCAACCGGGGCTTTCGGGTGCAGATGAACTCGGCCATCGGCCCCTACAAGGGCGGGCTGCGCTTTCATCCTTCAGTCAACCTGTCCACCATCAAGTTCTTAGCCTTCGAGCAGACCCTCAAGAACGCCTTGACCACGCTCCCCATGGGTGGCGGCAAGGGCGGGTCGGACTTCGACCCCAAGGGAAAGAGCGACGAAGAGGTGATGCGTTTTTGCCAGAGCTTCATGAACGAGCTGTTCAGGCATATAGGGCCCGACACTGACGTGCCCGCCGGTGACATCGGCGTTGGTAGACGCGAGGTCGGCTTTCTGTGGAGCCAATACAAGCGCTTGATGAACGAGTTCACCGGAGCCTTGACCGGTAAAGGTGTCGCTTGGGGCGGGTCGTTCGTCCGGCCGGAGGCCGCCGGCTACGGCGTGGTCTACATCGCTACCGAGTGGCTGGCGACGAAGAACGACTCGTTGGCCGGTAAGACCTGCCTGGTTTCAGGTAGCGGCAATGTGGCTCAGCACACCGTCGAGAAACTGCTTGACATGGAGGCCACGCCGGTCACATTGTCTGACAGTTCCGGATACATATACGACGAGGGTGGGATCACCCGGGAGAAACTGGCGTTCGTCAGAAGGCTGAAGAACGTGGCAAGAGGGCGGATCTCGGAGTATGCGGAGGAGTACCCCGAGGCCGTGTACACGGCCGTCGATCCCAGCCTAGGCTACAACCCACTGTGGGCCCACGAAGCCGAGTGTGCCTTCCCTGCCGCCACTCAGAACGAGATCAACCACCATGACGCGGCCAATCTTCTGGCGGGCGGCGTCAGACTAGTGACGGAGGCAGCGAACATGCCCACCACTCCCGAGGCGATTACTGTGCTGCACCAGGGCGGAGTCGTTATCATCCCGGCTAAAGCTGCCAATGCTGGGGGAGTGGCCGTGTCAGGGCTCGAGATGACCCAGAACAGCATGCGGATCGGCTGGGCTCGGGAGGAGGTCGACGCTAGGTTGCGTGGCATCATGAAAGAGATCCTTCATACCATCAGGGATGCGGCCCAGCGATACGAGGCGGACGATGACCTGATAGCCGGCGCCAACATCGTCGGTTTCTTGAAAGTCGCCAACGCCATGATGGACCAGGGGGTCGTGTGACCTCTGACCCGAGCGGGCCAGAGGCGAAACGACTCGGGTCCCCGCGAGAGACTCTAATACGGCATGTGGACTGCGCAGACCCATCGGTGGTCAGGGTCGGGAGTGGGCGTCAACAGGGGGCCGCATTCCAGCTCCGAAGCAATGAGGCCAGATGTTTGATGCCTGGGGTCGAGCAAGGACGACTCCCCAGAGCGCAGTCCGTACAATCACGCCCATCGCGGATGTGGCTCTTGGAGGCACGGTGAGGTCCTCACTCGTCGACAGACGGGTCGTCGAGCGCCTGCTGCTCCTTGTGGGGGCTTTGCGGTCGGGCCTGATCGACGCGCTGGCGGGGATCGACACGCCGCTGGTGCCGGCAGGGATCTCGGCCGCCGGGCCGGGCGCAGAGGCGGAGGGGCTGTCGCCGGCCGAGGTTGCGGCGCGCGCCGGGACGGATCCGCGGGCGAGCCGGATCGTTCTCGCGGCTCTGGCCGCCGAAGGGATTGTGGAGGAAGTAGAGGGGCCGGGGGGCGAGGGGCTGTACCGGTTGACGCCGATCGCAAGGGCCCACCTGCTGGATGAGGGCCCCGACTTGGAGCGCTTCGGGCTCATCCATGAGGTCAACAAGCTGCGGGGCTGGTTGGAGCTTCCCGAAGTGATCCGCACCGGAAGGCCGGCCTCAGGCGGCGCGGTCAGACGTGACGTACGTAACCGGGCGCTCGCCATGGGCGAGCGCCATCCGGCGATGCTGGCCGAGGTCGTAGGACTTTGCCTCGCGTATGCGGGGCCGATCCGCTCCATGCTCGACGTGGGCGGGTCGGTCGGGCATTTGGCACGGGAGTTCCTCCGGCGAGGGATCGAGACCACGCTTTTCGACAGAGATGAAGTATTACCGATTGCCCGTGAGTTCCTGGGTGAAGAGGCGGCGGCCATGACGCTGCAGGAAGGCGACCTTACCGTGGCGCTGCCCGTGGGACCGTTCGACCTGGTGTACTTCGGTAACGTCCTTCACATCTACAGTCCCGAGACGAATGCCCATGTCGTTCGGCACGCTTTTGACGTTACGGCGCCTGGGGGCACCATCGCCATCCAGGACTACGTGTGGGGCCGCGGCCGCGAGGCGGCCATGTTCGCCGTCAACATGCTCCGTTCTACCGATGACGGAGGGGTGTGGACCGAACAGCAGCACCGGGAGTGGTTGACCGGCGCCGGTTTCACCGATGTGGAGGTCGTGGACCTAGAGATGAGTGGGGGGCAACTTGTCCTGGGCAGGCGGACCGCAGGTTTATGATGCTGGGGTCGAGGGCAGGTTTGAGCAGGGAATGCTCGAGTCGCCGGACGTCAGCAGGTACGGTTTGGGCCTAGGAATGGCGGACTCTATCCAGGGTCAGGGCTGCGCATGACTGCTAGGCTCCTGTGAGCCGCATTGTTCAGATAGAGAAATGACGAGCGCATGAGAGTGCAGGAGGGCTGAATTCTTGGTGACGGTCTTGGGTCTGGCCGGTAGTCCCCGACACGGTGGCAACACTGAGACTCTGCTCGACTGGTGTCTCGACGAAGCGCGTTCCCAGGGAGCAGAGGTAGTCAAGTACCGGCTGTGCGACCTCAATCTGCACGGGTGCAGAGCCTGTGATGGGTGTTGGAAGGAAGGCGAGTGCATTGTCAATGACGACATGCAGCAACTGTATCCCCACCTGCGGACGGCCGACTCGATAGTTCTTGCCTCGCCCATATACTTCATGGGGATGGCGGCCGTGTCAAAGATGATGGTTGACCGCTGCCAATGCTTCTGGGCTCTTAAGTACGTGCTCAAGCGGCCGGTTAGAAGGATGGGGGGTCTTGCGAGGTTGGGCGCCCATATCAGTTGCTCGGGAACGAGACACCCGCGCGCGTTCGAGGGCGCCGGGGAAGTGATGAAGACCTTGTGGCACGTCCTTGACGTGACTCCGGCAGGTGAATTGCTCGTGAGTGGCGTCGATGCAAGAGGGGAGATCGGCGGGCGACCCGAAGCTCGGGCGGAGGTAGAGGATATCGGACGCCGGCTGGCTAGGCAGGAAGGGCGGGATAAGGAGGAGACGTGAACGACGAAGTCAAGACCTGTATCGCGTGCGGCAGGCCTCTGGCCGACCGGGTGGAGGAAGAGGAACGCACAGGCACGGGGGTTAGCCGTTCGACCGGCGAGTGCAGCACCTATCGCGTGTGGTTCTGTGTCAACAGCGAGTGCGTGATGTATAACACCGATCTCTATCGGGAGCAAATAGCCGACCGGACCGACCGTTGACCCCTCGGTCGAGATCGACCGTCAATGTCCGAGTCGCGACCTGCCGGACCGACCGTCGATATGTCAGTGACGGCCGGCCCGACTGATCGCTGATATCTCGGTCGGCGGGATACGGCGGATGGGTTTTGGTTCGCGGACTGTGGACGCCGGATCACGAGTAATGGGCCCAAGCCGGCTGCAAATCTGAGTGTGGCCGGCGGATAAAGAGAGGGAGAGGCATGGCAAAACGACTGCAGCGATCCCGCACCGAGAAAATGGTGGCGGGTGTGTGTGGGGGCCTGGCCGAGTACTTCGACGTCGACCCGACCATAATTCGATTAATATGGGTAATCGTCACTTTCATGGGAGGAGCCGGGGTGCTGGCCTACCTCGTCCTCTGGATAGTCGTCCCGTTGGAGCGGCCTGGGCCGCCGGTGCCCCGTTGAGATTCAAGAGGAGGCCGCTGAGGACAGGGAGGTGCCCCGGAGGGCAGCGCCCGTACCTGGGCGCCGTCTTTGCTTCAGGTTTTTGCGAGGACTCGAGATCGTAGAAGGACCGCGGGTCTGTTACTGTCTGCCAAGTCCAGAAGGAGGTGATGGTGCGTGAACGATGTCCCGAGGCTGACGACGTTGTCGCATGGCTCCGGCTGAGCGTGTAAGCTCGGCCCCAAGGACTTGGGGCAGGTCATGGCCATGCTACCGAGGGTTGAAGACCCGGCGCTTCTGGTGGGGGCCGACACGCTCGACGACGCGGCCGTATACCGGTTGAGCGACGACATCGCGCTGGTCCAGACAGTAGATTTCTTCACCCCTGTGGTCGACGATCCTTACGATTTCGGGCGGATCGCCGCCGCCAACGCGCTCTCCGACGTCTATGCCATGGGCGGGCGGCCGCTGATCGCGCTCAATATCGTCTGCTTCCCGTCGGATATCTTGCCTCTCGACTACCTGGGGCGCATCCTCCAGGGAGGCGCCGATACGGCCGCTCTGGCCGGCGTCACCATCGTGGGGGGCCACACCATCGACGATCCGGAGCCCAAATACGGCCTGGCTGTGACGGGCATAGTCCGGCCGGGAGAAGAGCTCACTAACGCTGGGGCGAAACCCGGCGATCTGCTCGTGTTGACCAAACCCCTCGGCACCGGGATCGTGGCCACCGCTACGAAAAAAGGTTCGGCCCCTGAGGACGTTATCGCGGCAGCCACGGCTTCTATGGCCGCTCTCAACCGCGACGGGGCCGAAGTAGCCCGGGACCACGGAGTGAAGGCGCTGACCGACGTGACCGGGTTCGGCCTGCTCGGCCATCTCACGGAGATGTGCCGCGCCGGGGGAGTGGGGGTCGACTTGTGGTTCGACCGACTCCCCCTGCTGCCGGGTGCGGTTGAGCTCGCCCAGGAGGGGATAGTCCCCGGAGGGACCAAGCGGAACCTGGAGCACGTCCTGGCCTGGACGGAGTTCGACGGTTCGCTGGAACCCTGGCAGCAGTTGCTCTGCGCCGATGCCCAGACTTCGGGCGGACTCCTCCTGGCCGTGGCCAAGGAGGAGGTGGACCGTGTCGTGCGGGCTTTGGAGGCCAGAGATACACCTGCCGCTGCCGTGATCGGTCTGGTCCGTGAGAAAACGGGCGCTCTGATCAGGGTTCGGGCCGGTCTATAGGATCTCGCCGGCCGTGCGTCGAGCCGAGCGCGCTCTACCCGTTGAATCGCCCGGCAGCGCCTCGATTGAGTAACACGGACAGACTCACCTTGGTGCCCCCTTCGGGGCCGCGGACAAAACTTACCTCGTCCATTAGGGCGACCATAAGGGGGAGACCCAGCCCGCGGTGGGACATCCTCTCCCAGCGAGGCGGTGGAGGCGAGAACCTACCGCTGTCGGTGACCGTGAAGGTGAGGCGCTCGGCCTGCAGATGCGCGCATACCTCCAGACACGCGTCGTTGCATCCGGCGTGCTCCACCGCGTTGGCGCAGGCTTCCGAGACCGCCACTTTCAGGTCGAAGACCCGTTCTAGGTCCAAGGCCACTTCACCGGCTATCTCCTCGACGAAACTGCGTATCTGCGCCAGGTGGGCGGTACTGGCTCCCACGGTGATGACTCTATGGATCTCCGGGGGCAACGAGGCCGTCACGTCGTCTGTCCTTGGGGTAGGACCTCTTCCACCGCGGCGGCGGCCGCCCGTCTGTCCACAAAAACCCGAAAGCCTGGGTCAACCAGCAGACCGACGATTTCAAGCAGGCGATGGACATTCTGGTTCGGATTGATGACTCCCAACCAACCCGTGTCGCGCACGCGCCGACAACCGGCCAGGAGCACACAGATACCGCCGCTGTCGAGGTAGGTGACGCGACTCAAGTCGAAGAGGATGACCGGTCCGTTGTCGGCGAGGGCCTCCTGCAGGGCGGACTCGACGGTCCCGCAGTTGTTGTGATCAATATCCCCCTCTAGTTCGAGAAGGGGAGCTCCATTGAGACTGGCAATCTGTAGCTCCATTGGTCCTAAACGCCGTCGTTTTCGTTTGATGCCCGTACTTCTACCCGCGTGTAGCCATGCTAAACCAGAAACAATGTTGACTCAGGCCGGGGGCGACCAACGGAGAACAGGATGCCGGGCGGCTTGGGCTTCGTCGGGCCGTCTCACCGGCGTGATATGTGGCGCCCCGCGTACGATATCCACATCCTCGGCGATCTCGCGGTCGATCTGGTGCATGACCTCCACGAAACGGTCGAGTGTAAGCAAATCCTCTGTCTCGGTCGGTTCCACCATGAGGGCCTCGGGGACTATTAGAGGGAAGTACACCGTGGGAGGGTGGATGCCGAAGTCGAGCAACCGTTTGGCTATGTCACGGGCGGTGGCTCCTTGTTGGGCTTGTCTCACGGCCGATATGACGAACTCATGCATACAGGGTCCGTCGTGTGGCACCGCGAAGCTTTCCCGCAGGCGTTCGCGCAGGTAGTTCGCATTGAGGACTGCGTCCTCACAGGCCTGGGTCAGGCCGTCCGCCCCCATGCGTAAGATGTAGACAAAGGCACACACGATCACCGCGATGTTGCCGTAGAAGCCCTTGACCCGGCCTATACTCAATGGTCGGTCGTAGTCCAACCGGAAGATCCCTTCTGGATTCGACCGGTCCACCACCGGTATAGGCAGGTACGGTTCTAGTTCCGTTCCGACCATGACCGGCCCCGCCCCGGGCCCGCCACCCCCGTGCGGAGTGGAGAAGGTTTTGTGGAGGTTAACGTGAGCGACGTCCATGCCCATGTCTCCGGGACGGACCTTGCCCATGATGGCATTCAGATTTGCTCCGTCGTAATAGCAGAGGGCTCCGACTTCATGAGCAAGGTTCGACACCTGGGCGATGTCCTCTTCAAACAGTCCCAAAGTGTTGGGGTTAGTGAGCATCACCGCGGCGGTCTGTTCGGACAGATGCGCGCGGAGGACCTCTAAGTCGATGAGACCGCGCGCGGAGCTGGCGATCTCTACGACTCGGTAGCCGGCCATGGCGGCCGACGCCAGGTTGGTGCCGTGGGCCGAATCGGGAACGACCACCGTGTCGCGCTTCGAGCCTCCGTGATCGCGGTGATAGGCCTTGATCATCAACATGGCGGTCAGTTCGCCGTGAGCTCCGGCGGCGGGCTGAAGCGTGGCCCGATCGAATCCGGTGATCTCCAGTAAGGCCTGTTCTAGCTCGTACAACACGCGAAGAACCCCTTGCACCTCAGATTCGGCCTGATAGGGGTGCAGTCCGGCGAAGCCCGGCAGGGCCGCCACCTCGTCGTGCAGCTTGGGGTTGTATTTCATGGTGCACGATCCAAGGGGGTAGAACCCTGTGTCCACGGAGTGGTTCAACTGTGACAGGCGGGTGTAGTGGCGTACTACCTGGGACTCAGCCGCTTCCGGCAGGAGGGGCGGTTCGTCTCGCAGGGCAACCCCGGGCAACAGGGCGGAGAGGTCAGAGCGATTGGTCCCAGTCAAGGGGACTCCGGCCTCGGGCACATCTAGGCCGCGGTGTCCCGGGAGGCTCTTCGCGAAAATGAGGGGTTCGGTCCGTGCGTCGGTCATATAGATGCCTCCGCAACCCGGGCGCGAAGGCCTTCGAGCACTTCTCGGGCGGTGACGACATACGCTTCAAGCGCCTTCGGGGTGTTGACCTCTGTGACTGCTACCAGGATGACGGAGTCGTCTGGGGTCCTCGGTTGTCCGGCCGTGTCTTCGAAGACGGGACGGCCTCCCCGTTCCATACGCGTCAGCGGTACCCCGGGGTCTACGCCCCGGGCCCGCATCTCTCGAGCGAAATCCTCGGCGCTACAGGGCAACGCCAAAGCAAACTCAGAGAAAAAAGGCCCGGTGACGAACGGTCTCATGCCCGGAAGGGCGGAGAGGGCACTATGGAGATAATGCGCTCTTCGCAGGCAGACCTCGCCCAGCGCCCTAAGCCCGTGTGGTCCAAGTAGGGACAGATGGATCGTCGCGGCCAGAGCGCTAAGTGCCTGGTTGGAGCAGATATTGGAGGTGGCCTTTGCCCGGCGGATATGCTGCTCACGGGCCTGAAGGGTGAGGGTATAGCATAGGCGACCGTCGACATCGGTTGTCTGGCCCACGAGGCGACCCGGCATTTGTCGCAAATGAGCGGCGGCGCAGGCCAAAAAGCCTACCGACGGCCCCCCGAAAGACGGGGCATTGCCGAATACCTGTGCGTCTCCAACCACGATGTCGGCTCCCAGTCTGCCGGGAGCCTCGAGGATCCCCAGAGTGGACGGATCGACCGAGACCACCAGCAGGGCCTCGGCATTGTGGGCGGCATCGGCGAGAGGTCTCAGGTCTTCTATCACTCCCAGACAGTTGGGTTGTTGCACCAGCACAACACCCACATCCGAACTGAGGGTAGCCTGCGTCAAATCAGTGGTCCCGGACAGAGGGTCGAGAGGTATCCGTTGCACCGGAAAGCCGGGGCCCGCGGCGAACGTCTCGACCACCTGGGCCGCCTCGGGGTGCAGACCCGCAGAAACAACAATGGTCTCCCGACGCGTCAAGCGGAGGGCCATGAACGCGGCCTCCGCCAGAGCTGAAGGGCCGTCATAGAGCGAGGCGTTGGCCACTTCGAGGCCGGTGAGTTCGCAGATGCAGGTCTGGAATTCAAAAATGCCCTGCAGGGTCCCTTGGCTGACTTCCGGCTGGTAGGGGGTGTACGCCGTCGCGAATTCTCCGCGGGAAACAAGAGCCCGTACCGCGGCCGGCACGAAGTGGTTGTAGCAGCCTGCTCCTAAGAACGAGTTTACGCGGAGCGGCCGGTTTGCGGCCTCAAGAGCCTCCATATGGGCGCGGACTTCGGCCTCGGACATCCCCGGAGCCAAGTTCAACTCGGCCCGGCGAAGCACTGCGGGAATGGACGAGAAGAGGTCTTGGATGGATTCGGCTCCCACTGCTTCGAGTAGGCACCGACGGTCGTCGTCGCTGTGGACCAAGTAACTCATGTGCGCTCCATGGTATCGCGTCGCCGGTCTTTGTGCGTGTGTTTGTCACGTTGGCTCTGGTGTTTTGGAGCGCGGTCCGCCGGACGAGGCAGGGAGAGACGTGTGCCTGAGCGCTTGGAGCGTGGTAATGTATTTCACACCAGATGTCGAGCAATCGCGAGGTCGGTGTGCGCATTACCTTCATCGAGCCGGCGGCTCCCGGTTTCCATGTATACAGTTTTGTTAAGCAGCTAAGGCTGGGCCTTCCTCTCCTCGGGGCCATCATGACCGCTCGTGGTCACGAGGT
>JAXGNF010000083.1:0-7388 GCA_040768135.1 Thermoleophilia bacterium
GGGTCCCGCCACCTAAGAGATCCTGGATAACGCACACTTTACTCTCTTATAGTGGAGACCCTCGGTCAAGGTATTGTCAAGATCCGCCAAGAATGGGGACCGTTACCTTGGTCGCCGCCTCCTCGACATTGACCTGGTGGCCGATGAATACGTTCTAGGGTGATTGCTACTCCGGCATGGCCAAGGCGCCCAGAGACGATCTTCGGATTGATGCTCCCCTGCAAAGCGGCTGTAGCCCATCAGTCACAAAGCTTGTGCGACCGGATTCGGGGTCGGTGTCTGCGGAAACGGCTTGCGAGCTTTCCGCCTGCCGAGTTCTCAAGATAAGGCGAACGCGGGATCTTCGTATCACAGATAGGTGGACCCTGACCTATTGGCCGCCACTAGGACGGGCAGCGCTCGGTTAGATGGATATCCCGTACGGGTATCTTCGTACCATTAACCCGATGAAGGGGGGACCATGGCGTTCATCGACAGGACAATCGAGGTTGCGGCAGATGTCCACGACGCGTACGAGATTTGGACGACCTTCACCGACTACCCCAAGTTCATGGATTGTGTCGAGACGGTTGCAGTTGTTCCGGGCGACCGACTCCACTGGATTGCCCAGGTCCAAGGACGCCCATGCGAGTGGGACGCTGATGTAGTTGACCTCGTCCCGGACACGAGAGTCACGTGGCGAGCTATTGACGGGCGTGAGAGTGGCGAAGTGCGTTTTGAGAAACTGGCGGACGGCCTCACCAAGGTGACATATCAGCTTGAGTACGACCCTGCTTCATGGGATCGCGACGTCCACGCAGTGAAAGATTGGATGAATCGCCGGGTCAAGCAGGACCTTGATAGCTTCAAACAATTGGTCGAAGCGATAGCCTGACCGACGCCGCCATTTGGCGTTCATGCCGCTCCGTCCTTCGCTTCCGATGGGTCGAGTAGGCGTCACAAATGAATATTGCTTGTGCCCCTTCCCCCCGATCGGCGGCCGGGCAGGCTCCCATCACGCCGCTATGGGCTGCCGCTCCTCGCTCACCGCATCGTGGGTGCCCCACTGTGATGATTTGTTGAGATCACCCTCGCCCACTATGAATGGGAGACCATCGGCCGTACGTTGGGCCACACTCCGAGACTCCTCCGTTCGCCTGCTCACGCGCTCCAACGTAATGATGTCTCTCATATTCTCGGCATCCTGCCGTACCAAGCATCACCGAGACGCGGACTCTGCCGATTGGCGTTTGCTGGAGAAGCCGGGGTTCACATGCTTCCAAGGGCAGGGCGGACCAATGTGTTCCGCTGGGCGGCGGATATCCGGACACCTCGATCAGCGACTGGTGTTTCGCGTCGTCTTGTCCGGCGTCGGGATGTCTCCCCCCAGAAGAGACAGTCGAGGGAGACGACTACCGGTCTAGGACCTCTCGGGCCGGTCCGCTTCGAGCTCCTCAAGAGAGCAGGCGTACACCTTGGTGCTTCCTCCCAGATCGACCAGTTGTTCTGTTGTCGCCGTCACCCGTGATTCGGGCACCACCAAGGCGAGTGCGGCCCGGCCCGCGCACAGCCGGTCGTAGAGATCCGCGAGATCACCCTCATGCATACCCAAACCCTTGTGGAAGAGCCCACCGCCTATGCCGCCGATCACAGCGCCTGCCGCCAGACCGCCGAATAGGCCGGCGGGGCCGGCAAGAGCTCCGGCCAGAGCCCCGATTACCAGGCCGGCGGTTGCGCCTGCACGGATATCACGTCCTCCGATCTTGTGGATTCTTATGTCTTTGTCTTCGTCGGCGGTAAGGATAGCCATCGCGCCGGACCTGATGTGTTCAGTCTCCGGGACGGTATGTGCCCACTCCTTCAACCACTTGGCTGCTGCCGTCGCCGCCATCTCGTCATCGAAAACCGCCACTACGAGGTGTTTTTCCTCAACCATCGCACTCTCCCAGGACATGCATATCACCGGGGTACCTGGCTGCCAGATACCCACCGGGCCCTCGGCCTATGCAGTCCCTGACGCGCAAGCACCCGGTGTCCGTACAGCGAAGAAGGTGTTCGGATCTCACTTGTCCCACTCGGGGCACCGGACGGGCTCAGATGGCTCGGCCGGCAGCGGCACCGGCGGCGATCGCGTCCACCACCAGTCCGGGCTCATGGCTGTCGCCTATGCACAGCACCTCGGGAGCGACGCTTCTGAGTTCCCCGCACACCTCGGTATTGGGAGAAAGCGGCAGGGCGGTGATGATGGTGTCCGCTTCGAGCAGCTTCTTCTCCCCTTCTTTGGTAGTGATCAGCAGGCCTTCGTCTGTGATCTCGTCAAGCACCACTTCCGTCAGTATCGGTACACCCTTATCTTCCAGCCAATGGAGCAGCTGCGGTTTTACCAAGCGCCACAGCATGCCCGTGCCGATCTCGGAACCGGTCTCCACGATCGTGACCCGCCTACCGCGCTTGACCAGCATCTCCGCCGTCTCACAGCCCTGGATGGTACCGCCGATGATGACCACTTTTTGACCTACTGGTAGGTAGAGTTTGACCAACTTGGTCATCAGCCGGGGCCCCGTGAGCCTCAGGTATGACTTGAGGCGGCGGTGAAGCTGCTCGCCGGTCATGACCTTTTTGCTGTCGATGCCGGGGATCTTGGGGATATTGTGCCTGCCTCCGGCTGCGACGACGACGGCATCCGGCCTGAGGGCGGCAACCGTGTTCTTTGTGGCTTCAGTCCCTCGTTGTACGTCGACGCCCGCTTTTTTCAGCTGGAGTGCGAGGTATTCGACGATCGAGGTCATGTCTTCGTGGTCTGTGCCCTTGACCACGGCGGCGAGGTTCAGGCTGCCACCGAGAAGGTGTTCCTTCTCCAACAAGGTGACCTGGTGTCCGCGAAGTCCGGCTACTCGGGCGGCCTCCATACCGGCGGGGCCGCTGCCTACTACTACTACCTTCTTCTTAATCTCGGCGGGTTTGAGCTCGTACTCCCGTTCTTTACCGGCCGAGGCATTGATACGGCATTTGATCTGTTTTTGCGCCTCAACGTTGTTGAAACATGTCAGACAACCGGTGCACGGGGCGATGTCTTCCAGCCGGCCTTCGGTGATTTTGTTGGCGTAGTCGTGATCGGCGATCATGCGGCGGTTGAGATTGACGAAGTCGATGACACCCTGCTTCACTAAGTTATCGCCAAGATCGGCGTCAAGCCGTCCGGTGCCAATGACGGGTATCTTGACCGCTTTTTTGATGCCGGCCGCATATGGGATCCAGGCTCCCACTCCGTGCCTAGAAGTGTCGGCTTCGCACTTGTAGGCGAAGTCCGGCACCTGCGGATAGAAGGCTATGTCGGGGAAGTGGGTGCTGTCGCTGTCATTCGGGGTCCTACGGATGATATACATCTCTACCCGTGCATGGATGGCGTCGGCACCCGCTGCTTCCCAGATCGTCGCCATTTCTCGGCCTTCTTCAGCGGTGATGCCGTCCTTCAGACCGGGTTCGGCGGCATTGGATACGACGATGACACCGAAGTCTTCGCCCGCTTGGGCCTTGATCTCCTTGATTAGTTCCACCACGAAGCGGGTCCGGTTCTCCATTGTGGCATAGCCATATTCATCTTCGCGCTTGTTCCAGGCGCGGGAGAGGAAGGTGGCAAAGAGGTGGTTGCAGCCTGCGTTGATCTCGGCCATGTCGAAACCCGCTCGTCGGGCACGCTCGGCCACCGCTCCGAACTGCTTGACGATACCCTTGATCTCGTCGACTGACATCGATCGAGCGTCGGGGAAATTTTGGACGGTGAGCGGGATCTCATCGATGGAAAGACCTGAGGCGGCCACCGTCATGGGTGCCGGCATCCAGGGCCCCACATGGAACAGCTGAATGTAGCTGGCGGCTCCATAATCGTGGATTTTCTTGTTCATCTCGAGGACGCGCGGGATCTGTTCTTCTGTGTCCAAGGACCAGCCTACCCCGGGGGCCGGAGAGACCCCGCATCCGATAAGGCCCGCGCCCCCTTTGGCGAATGAGATCCGGAGGTCGGAGTAGAACGACTGGAGAAAACCGTCCTCATATTCTGGAAAGCCGGGGTGCGCCGCCATCCTCACCATGCGGTTCTTGATGCGGGTCTTGCCGATGTAGCCTGGTTGAAGCAGATGCTTGTACTTCTTCTTGCTCATCCTGTCTCCCATGGATGTAGGTAGGGGTGTCTGGCCCGGGCTCTATTCGTGTGACCAATGGTATTGAGACTAGGTGTTAGATAATACTGGTGTTGGCAGAAACGAGGCGGTATGTCGGCACGAAGTCATCCTGCCCTCGCAGTAGCGCACGTGCATGACCGGTTATCAGACATCATCGACGCGCCTCCTCCGATGCTACGCGGAGCCCGAGGGCAAGAAACGCCACCATGAGCATGGGGACGGCTATCACTGCGAGGGCCGCCCGGAAGCCGGCACCAGCGGCCACCGGCCCAATGAGGTAGGGAAACACCATGGATCCCACGCCGCCCGAGAGCTGGAAGACCGAGTAAGCCACTCCTGCGTACCAGCCCGGGAACCGGCTCGAATAGCTCCCGATCAGGGAGAAGCCGGCTGATACACTGAAACCGGCGACAAAGGCTAAACCGAGCGAAACGGCTTGAGTAGGTGACACTGCTACGGCTGCGATGAACACTGCGTCCGCAGCGGCGAAGACCAGAAGCAGGGACGATGCGAGGAACCGCCGGGTCAAGGGGATGGCGGTCAGACGAGCCATGATCTGCCCCACGAAGTAGAAGGTCACCGCCAATCCCGCCCAGGCCGCGGTGGCGTCGAACACGTCGATCTCGAACTTCGGCAGCCAGGTGACCAGGCTCATTTCGCACCCCAGATACATGAACGACGTAGCACCGAGCGCGGCCAGCAACCAGGGATTGCGGGCGACGAGGGCCCTCACGTGTCGGACCCGCACGTTCTCGCGCCCGGGGATATCTGCGAGGGGGAGCAGTGAGATCACCACGGCGATTGTCAGAGTGATCACGGCTTCGCCCAGATAGATCATGCGCCAGTGAACACCTCTACCCAGAAGAAGCCCGACTACGAGCGGGGTGGCCGTCATGCCCGTGACCGACGACAGCATGACAAGGTTGAGTGCCCAGGCGGCCTTTTCCCGGACGTGAGCGCTGATCCACATGCCCCCGATGCCCGAGAGTACCCAGGCCGGGAGGCCTACGAAGAAGTATGCCCCTGTGAACGACCATAGGCCTCGAGCCAGAAGGCCGGTCGTAGCCAGTCCGGCACTCTCTATGAGAGCAGCCCCAATCAGGCACCACTTGATGGGCACCCGGGCGAGGAAGGCATTGAGAGAAGACAGGCCCAGTACGATCCCTAAGAAGTATGAGAGCGCGGGCAGCCCGCCTTGGGCTAAAGGTATGTGGAGATCGCGAAGGACGGAGTCCAGAAGTGGCCCCAAAGTGACGAGAACCATCCCGCTCAGGAACTGAGACAGATAGAGACACTGATGGGGCGGTACGCCGCCCCGCGATGAGGCCGTCCTCCCGTCTATAGACCGGTCTCCGTGTGGGGATCCAGTCTGGTGAGCAGTGGAGGTCATGCTGCCACTATGGGGAGCCGGAGACCGAAAAGCAAGCCGTCGGTCGGCGTTAATCGATCGTCTAGACGTGGCGGTCCCGTTGAAGGTCTGCGGGGGGAGTGTGTCTATCGGCGCACAGGTTGGTGATACCGTCGTAGTTGGCGGCTATGCAGGTCATGGATGTACCGCGTGTTAGCGCGTGCTCGTCCCTGATGAGCTGGCCGACTCGAGAGGTATCACTCCCGAGGTCCAGTGCGGAGTCGGCGGAGTATAGACCTGATTGCGCACGCCCGTGCGGAAAACCGGCATGTGCCGCATGTCCGCCGTTATGTAGGCCACCCAGCCATCGCCGACAACTCACGCGGGGAGTTCGAGTACAAGAAGAAAGTGGTTGATACCATCATGGCCTAGACTGGCGGTGAATCCCTGAAAGGCGTGTAAGACCGCCGGATATATCGAGGAAACTCTGATGCGGCAGTATACCCGGGTGAGCGGCGTTGCAAAGGAGACGTTCCGCCCCGCAGAGGATTCCAATTCGAGTCCGGTGATGGGTCAGCGCGATCTAACCGTCTGGCGGGCGGTGGTATCCCGAGAAGCCAAGAGGTCTTTCATCGAGAAGGGCCTCATGATAAACGGCGGCGGCGCCTTCTTCCTATGGGTGGTTGAACACGGACGCCTGGCCAAGACCGAGATCTCCTGCGCGGTTGCTCGGCAAACTCCTTATCGGTTTCGTAGGAAAAGATGGTCATTCAGTTGCACGTAGCATCGACGCTCAGTCGCATCGACACACCGTACATCTTCTCGTCGTAGTCCGCCCTCCACCGAAAACCGATCCGCCATACCTCTCCGCCGTATGCGCCTCCCAACCGTCGAGTACCCCGTGCGCATCTCCGGTCGATAGGGCGCCGTCGCTTCTTAGGTCACATGGTCCCCTGGTCGGCTCCAAATGCCGCCAGCACGTCCTCTACCTGCGACACCCATCCGAAGACGTTCTCCACATTCCAAAGCGTAGCCTCCACCACCATGGGCGGCCCTTGCCCGAACACCGCGTCCGCGACGAGGATGGGCCAGTAATCGTGTGAGAACGCATCCATCAAGGTATTGCTAACGCAGACGTTGGCCGCGCCGCCGGTGAACAAGCAGTATCTGATATCTAGTGTCTTCAGGACGAGGTCCAGGTCTGTTCCCACGAACCCACTGTAGCGTTGCTTGCTGATGACCGGTTCTCCGGGCAGAGGGGCCAACTCTTCGACGATCTGCTCCCCCCAGGCACCTTGGACAATAGACTGCTCGGCGTATTCTGGGTGGGCTCTCAGTAGACGCATCCCGACTTCTTTGTGGTAGTTCGGCGAATCCGGCCCGCCGGCGTTGGTCATTCCCGGCTTGAAGCTCATCTTGACGAACACGACCCTCACACCGGCCACCCGGGCTGCTCCGATGATCCTTTGGTTTGGCTCGATTACCTCGCGAGCCTTTTGGGTGGGCAGGCCGGCTAAATCGAACATGCCTCCCTCTCGGACAAACGCGTTCTGCATATCAATGCAGACCACGGCTGTGGAGGCCAGGTCGATTTCGATGGATTCCGGCCTGGCATTCAGACGTACCACACGCGCAGCTGTCACGGATGCGCCCCTCTCTGTCTCTGCAGCGGCCCTGTTGCAGGTGCGACCGTCGGAGTGACGCCCTGCTGCCGCCTGTTTCCATAATATAGGAACGTTCCGTCAAGCATGCCACCCTAGCGGAGAGAACAGGCCCGCGTCTCACAGGTCGGCTATGACGAAGCAGCAGTGGCGCTATGAGTGGTTGGGCGCCCAACTGCGAGGGCCAGATGTCAGCCGGGTTGCTCGGGGGAGAGCGGA
>JAXGNF010000083.1:7488-10696 GCA_040768135.1 Thermoleophilia bacterium
TCGAGCGGTATGACGTACTGGATCTCGTCTTTGCGGAGCAGAACGACGTCGTAGTAGACAGGGTCGTCTACCGAGGAAGTGCCCTCCCCCCTCATACTCACATCCGTAAGAGCGATGAATTGTTCACTACCGTTCAGAACGTCGTGCACTCGGCCCTTGTAGCCTCCCGGTCTGGGTAGGATGATGTCTCCTTCGCACGAGAAGTCTCTAGCGTGTACGCTAATACGGACCGTGTGTTGCAACGCAGACAAGTATTATGGCTCCTCGCGGTGCCCGGTGGATCGTCCTATGACCTTGTCTCTAGTATCGGATGCCGCTTTGCTCTTCCTTAGGGATCTGTGCCAAGAGAAATGTGCTCGTCTCATGGCCGGTTCAGATGGAGCATCCCGTGGCGAAACCTTCGGCAATCGCTTCTCGGATGGTGCGGGGATCAGCGCTGTCTCCGATCACGTAGGTCTCGGGCGCGATGTCCAGGAACTGAGCTACTGCCGCACTGTCGGCTTGGTAGCCGGTGGCTAAGACCACGGAGTCTCCCTGTATCTGCTCGGTTACCTCTGCTCCATCGACCGCTCTGACCACGGTGAGTCCGTCGAGACTGATCTGAATGACTCGAGAGCCTGTTAGCATCCCGATTTGCTGTTCTTTTAGCCGCGCGAGGAAGAAAGGCCGGCTCGTAACCGGCATGTGGGCAGCTACACGGTCAAGCATCTCGATCACCGTCACGTCGGTGACGGTGCCGTCACTCGCCCGTGCCCGCGTCCAGATGTACTCGGCCACCTCACATCCCACTATACCCCCGCCGATCACAAGCACCGACCCGACGGCCGCCCTCTTACCGGTTAGTAGTTCTTCCACTGTGATGACGTTCGGGCCGTCGGCGCCTGGGATCTCTAGCCGGATGGGTATGCCTCCAATCGCTATCACAACGGCGTCGGGCTGTTCGCTCTTGATCGTCTGCCGGTCGACCCTGCGTCCCAAACGCATCTTCACCCCGGCACGCATTGCCCGGGCCGCCAGACCGTCTGCCAGCGCGGCTAGAGTCTCTTTGAAGGGCGGGACGGAACCCAATAGCAGCCTGCCGCCGGCCCGTTCTGCTCCGTCATACAGGGTCACCTCATGCCCGCGGATGGCGGCAGCCCAAGCGGCCTCTAGTCCGGCCGGACCGCCGCCGACTACGGCCACCTTTTTGGCAGTCGCCACCGGCTCCAAGCGAGAGCGGCCTTCCTCCCCCAGGGCCGGGTTAACGACGCAGATGGTACTTGCCGCGCTTCCCCAGTGTTTATAGGTGGTCAGCATCGCCGCTAGGCAGTTGGAGCAGGCCAGGCAGGGCACGATCTCGGCGGACCGGCCCCGGCGCGCCTTGCGCGGCAACTCAGGGTCGGCCAGTAGCGCGCGGCCCATGCCGACCAGATCGGCGCTTCCCTCCGCCAGGATTCGAGCAGCGACGAAAGGGTCATCGATGCGATTGGCCGCAGTGACTGGGACCGTGACCGCGCGTTTGAGCTCCTCAACAAGGTGAACGAAGCCGCCTTTGGGCACAGAGGCCTGTACCGTCGGAATGGGCGATTCGTGTCTTCCCACGTAAGTGGTGAAACCGGCGACGCCTGTCTTTTCAAGGATCTTTGCGATTTCCAGCGCTTCGTCGACCCCGTAACCGCCCTTCATGTTTTCGTGGAGGTTGAGTCGCACGGTCACCGGGAAATCCGCGCCCGCAGCCGCCCGAACCGCTTCGATGATCTCGACTAGAAAGCGTATGCGCCCTTGGAGGTTGCCGCCGTATCCATCGGTCCTGGTGTTGCTGAGGGGAGATAGAAAGCGGTTCACGAGGTATCCCCCTCCGGCCATGATCTCCACCAGGTCGAAGCCCGCCCGCTTCGCTCGTCGTGCCGCTTCACCATATTGATTGACGATCCAGGCGATCTCCCCTTGTGTCAGTTCCTTGGGGACGGTTCTGAGGAGCACGTTCATGATGGGGGAGGGCCCGACTGGTATCGGGGCACCGTCTGGCACCATACGGTTCTCTTCGCCACTGGGGAGCGCCTGTTCCCCAGATAGGGTCGCCTGAGATACGGGCGTCGCCCGGTTGGTCGTCGTGTCCCCGCCCGACTTTTGCCAAGCGCGTCCGGGGAGGATCAGGTGATAACACACGATCAACTGTGCGGAGATCTTGCCTCCGTATTCGTGTACGGTCTTTGCGAGTCTCTCGGCTCCGGGTATGAAGCGGTCGTGGTATAGACCTGCGTCCACCGGGGACCCTGCTGGGATGGGGGAGAACGGCGCGACTATCAGTCCGGCGCCTCCTTTGGCCCTGGCGGCATAGTAGTCGATCAGACGGTCGCCAATGGATTGGTCGCGCTCGGCATACCCCGTCGTCATCGGGAGCATCACGATACGATTCGGTAGCTCGACCCCGCCGAGGGTGAAGGGCGTGAAAAGATGGTCGAGAGATCCCACGAGGATCGGGCCCCCTAACGGTTATCGCGCTTTCATGCTAGAAAAAGACCCCACCGGTCCTATCTGAGCCTGCAGAAGCCGGCGGGGTCTTCTTATGTATGCCAATAGTAGCCGTGTGTGCCCGGCCGGCCGTCTAATTCTTACAAGTGTCTTCTTTCTGCTCGGCGACGGTCTTTCTGAACTTGTCGAGCATGGCCCGCGGGGTAGCGTTGGGACGCTCGTATCTTTCGAGGTTGGGATCGATGCCGGCCAAGTAGCGGGCGATCTGCTTGAGAGGCTCAAGGTCGTATCGGGCCATCATGGTGATGGTCTCCATCACCGGTGATCCCCCGCCGTGAACGCCGGCTACCATCTGCGCGCCTGAGAACGAGTCGCAGAGCTTATCCTCCATCATCCTGAAGATGCGATGGGCTTCTTCGGCAGTGTACTTGGGATTGCGGGTAACGTACTTGGCCATGAGGTCGGCCGTCTCAGGATCGTAGAACGACTCCTCCGTGGGTAGAGAGGCGCAGATGCCGCCGGTGAGGTCGGCCAGCAACTCGTACTCGTGATAGATCTCTTGCCCGGCGAGACGACGGCCGGCGTTGGTAAGGATCTCGTCCGGCACGTAAGAACCGTTGGGGAACTTCGTGGCCCGGTGCGCGCTCATTTGCCCTGCGGCGAATACCAGTTCGGCGGTTCCGATGATGTGAGAGATTTTCTCCTGCACGTGAGGGTACCTAGTAATGCCGTTTAGGTCGGCGACCAGCGCCGC
>JAXGNF010000084.1:0-10414 GCA_040768135.1 Thermoleophilia bacterium
TTCGGAGCTCGAACCAGCGCCTGCGCCGCCGGTGGGCAGGTACGTCTCACCCCTCTCTACGGGTGATGTCAGGCTTCTGGCGGCGGCCGAGCGGCGTCTGTTCCACGCCTTCAACGGCGGAGTCGACCGGACGGTTCGGCGAGACGCACTCCGCGAGTACGTCGCCGCTCGGTGGCGGGTGAATGCGCACGCGGGTCCGTTCGGCATTGTGAACAACCGGATATTCCGCACTGCGGACACCTTGTACGTGCCCTATCTGATACGCGACATGCTGGTAGTGCATGCGGTCCGCGAGGACGGGTCGAACACTGTCTTCGCGGACAAGATCTCCTTGGGGACCATCCTCACCGACGGCCTGCTGGAACGAGTGGCCGGTGTGACCGGCACGCCACACGACTTAGAGGGTGAGCTGCTCATCATGCCCCCAGAGCGCGCTGAGAAGGTGCGGGTGGGGCGTATCAGAGATATGGCTGAGATCTTGGGTAAGATCAATGAGAGCGTCAACCGGAACGAGGCCGTTTATTTGTTGCGGGTCTTGGTAGCGCGGCTCAGCCAGTATGCGCTCCGGGAGTACCTGAGTGCAAAAAACCTGCAGTCTGAAGTACACAATCTGATCGTGCAGGAGACCCGGTTTCTCAATTCGGCCCTCAGCGACCGACATCCCTTTCTCGCGCGCATGTTGGTGCGTAACATCTCAGGGGCCGTCTCTAAGCCCAAGGTGATCGACCGCCTCTGGAACGACACCATCGACCTGGCCGAGATCCACATTCGAGGGAGCGATATCGCGAACGAGCTGCGGCGCAGCACTCATCACGCGATAGGCCGCCATACCCTGCGATTGGCCCAGGCATACATGCAGTATCTGGAGACGGGAGAGACGGTAGACCTCGCGGATCTTGGCTATCCGGTCGTAGGACCCGCCGACGAGGAGGCGCGAAGGCTGGAGCGGCCACGCGAGATCGTTGGCCGCCTTATCGCAGACCTGGAGCAGCTACTGGGAACCTCTGAGACCGTAACCCGCATCCGCGAGTGGCAGAAGGAGTTTGCGGGCACGCTTGTCCGCTGCGAGTTCGGTCGCACTCTGCAGGAAGAGGTGGACGCAGTGGTCTTGGGGATTCAGGCGGCCAACCGGTGGACGTACCTGCATCACCTGCGTCTGATAAAGAGTCGCATGGACGAGTTCGTCGTCGAAATGCCCGAAGCCGTCGACGCCAAGAACGAGATAGATGCTTTGCTGGAGGAGAAACCCGACAGTGAGCCGTTCGATCCAGAGGCCACTGAAGCGCGGCTTCGGTCGGCCGTTGACGGTTTCATCAATGCCGTGCGGGCCAACTATCAGGACGATCTTTTCGGTCGCTTGGAGGCCATTCTCGCGTCACACGAGCGGGCCGAGTTCTACGTGACCTTTGAATCGCTCTGCGCGCTACGTCGCGACGTGCGCGATGGGTTTGGCCCGGGGGCTTTTCCGGAGCAGCGCCTGCTTATCTTCCAACTCGACTGCCTGCTCGAGGAGATGGGTTACCTGTCGCTGCGCCACTTGGCGGGCGAGTACGAAGAGAACGGCACCGACTTCCTGCAGTGCCTCGATATCATCCGGGCAAATGTCCTCAGTCTCATTTCTGATGGTCTTCAGTCGCGACAGCTCCAGGACTTGGCCGGACTCCTGTGCGACCATTCGCGTACATATGCCGAGATGCGTAATGTGCTTGAGCAGATTCGGCGCGGTTACCTGCATATAGTCCGGCGGGTCATCGCCCCCTTCGAGGCCATGCGGGCTCATCTCGGCCTCGACGAAGAAGGACTGCGTATTGCTCTCGCCAACATCCAACGCTGCCTGCACGATCTGAACAACGTCGCCTATTTCGCTGATCTTGCCGATGCCTACATCAGGCAACGGGGAGGAGATGACAATGTTCCTGTAGACCCCGAGGCGACACCGATCCCGCCCGAGCCGTGGGCCATAGCCCACTTGTCTCATCGCGAACAGGTTGACGAGATGGTGGCGGCTGATGAGACACTGCCGACGCTGCGTTCTCGATACGGGGGCAAGGGATCCGGACTGATCTATCTCAGTCACCTGAACATCCCGACGCGGGACGGGTTCATCCTTCCCACTACGCTGGCGAGCAGCGGTATCTACCTGCGTGAGCCGGAAAGGGTGGAACAGACTCTGCGGGAGCATCTGCGCATCCTGGAAGAGGATATCGCCCGGCGTGATGGTGAAGTGAAACGGTTCGGCGATCCCGGCCGGCCGCTCCTTCTTGCCGTGCGGGGTGGGTCGGTATTTTCTATGCCTGGCATGCTGAGGACGATCCTGTTTGTCGGTATGAATGACGCTATTGCCGAGAGCATGGCGCGAACCGATCCCTGGTGTGCGTACGATTGCTACCGTCGCTTCTTGGCCGCGCTTGCTGAGATGTTCTGGGGCTTGGATTCTGAGGCATACGGTCTGGTGGACGAGACCAAGAAGCGGTACGGAGTCAAGTACAAGTACGATTTACCCTGGGAAGCTATGAAGGAGATCGCCGAAGCTACCCGCGGAGTGATCAGACAAGAGGGACACGGGGAAGAACTCGAAGACCTTCTCTCTGATCCAATGAGGCAACTGGTGTTGGCCGTGAGGGCGGTCCAGGATTCGTGGAACGGGGAGTCGGCCCGTCGCTATCGAGAAATCAAGCATCTTGAGCCGACCTGGAATACGGCCGTCATAGTCCAAGAGATGGCGTTAGGTAATCGGAGGGGCGAGGCCATCCGTGTGGGTATGGACGAAACCCGGGTCTCGCTGACGGGCGTGATACCGCGCACTGTGGCCGGCAGCACCGGCACGCGCGCCTGCGTGGGCGACGTTAAGTTCGGTGCAGTGGGCGATGATCTGGTGGGCGGACTTGTCAAATCCACCTCATTCCATTCCATCGACGAATTAGCCACGTTCACCCCGATGCTGGATCGCCGTTTGGGGCACCTCGTTGGCAGGCTCCTGCGCTTCATGGGTACTGACCAAGAAGTGGAATTCACGGTCGAGGAGGGTGTACTCAGCGTCCTTCAGTCACGGACGGCTGAAATAGGGGCCAATAAACGCCTGGCCGCCTTTGTGGATCCGGGACCCGAAGTCGAGCGCGGGATCGGCGTCCGCGGCAGCGCATTTAGAGGGCTGGCCGCCTTCGACGAGCAGGACCTGCGGTATTGTCGTGAACAGTGCGTGTTGGGCCAACAGGATGTCGATGGAATCCTCGTCATCCTCGAGAGCCCTTCTCCGGAACATATCCCCCTTATCTTGGAGGCGGACGGGTTGTTGGCCGCCAAAGGCGGTTCGACCTCGCACGCAGCAATCGCCGTGAAGGGGATCAGTGACCGGGATTACCATGCCGTGGTGGGTGTCGAGGGGCTTCGGGTGCGGGCCCGACGCCACGAGGCGGAGATAGTCGATCCTGAGGGTGTGGTCCGGTATACGATCCACGCGGGCGATGTAGTGTCGATAGACGGGTCCACTGGTGCGATTTACGTAGGCAGCCGACCGCTGCAGGAAACCTGAGGGCAGAGGGGGCTCCGGTCGCTGATTCTCTGGGATGTGCCCCGATGCGTCGTCCGAACGAAGAGGTCTGTACAGGCTTGGCGGACGAGGGGCTGGGAAGTCCTGGCTCTGAGAGTGACAGTTGGGGGGCGGGCTACAGCGGCCGCATGAACCTATGCGCCTATTTCCGGCGAGTGGGCCGTATGCCCCGCCCCCTTCGGATCAATCGGGCTTCACGGAGCAGCTACTCAGTGTGGGATGCCGAGTTCGACCGTCTTTCCGTCGAGACCCGTGCGGGTGAAGCTCAGGTATGAAACCTTGATGTCGGTGAACTTATTGTTCACAAGCTGATACATGATGATGCCGCGGTAGTCGAAGCTTTCCCCCGCCTTAACCTTGCCGAAGGGGGAGTCGTCATCATCCTTTAGGGCTGTGAAGTGGGTCCACATCTGGATGGCCAGAGTGTCTTCGTCGCTTACGAAGCGCTCAACGTGAAGTTCTTCAGAAAACGAGCGCCATATCCACTCGTAATGCTTCTTCATACCCTCGGCGCCCTTGATCTCGAGCAGGCCGTTAAGGATCCTCGCGTTGGGATCGAGGTAGTCTGCGAAGGCGGTAGCGTCACGGGCGTTGAATCGGTTGATGTAATCGTCAAAAGTCGCTCTGTCCAAGGTCGCTCCTTCAGTGTCTAGGGGATTGACAGATAACCTACTGCAAACCATACCGCAAAAGGTATTGTACGCCGACGAGCTCGGTCGTGCTCTGCCGGGCCGGGCTGTGAAATCAGAATCTCAGATCACGAACTTCCGGGCATACGGCGCGAACCGGCGGGCATGATTGTGTCTGTGGCTGGGGACATTACGAAGGAAAGACTCCGAAGAGCGGCTCCACGGAGGGCCATGAAGGGAGGCGGTCATGCCGGTGATCACTATCGAGGGGCCGAGAATCGACTTAGACAAGAAACGCAGGTTGGCACAGGATTTGACCAACCTCGCGTCGGAAGCCTTCTCTCTTCCCAAAGAGGCCATCGTCGTCATCCTCCACGAGGTCGCCCCCGAATGCGTATCCAGTGGGGGAGAGTTGATTTGCGACCGTTCAGGGCCACAGGACGAGTCTGCCTCCACCTAAAGGCCTATTGCGCACCACGACATAGTCAGGGTGGGCGTGGAGGCCTCACTGCCCTTAGCCGGCAGCGGCCTGGTTGCGCAGGGGAGGCGTCGTCCGATCGTCACGTGCGGCTTTCGTAGTATGAGGATTGGGGGCCATCTCCAACTGGGTGCTTGGAGAAATGAAGACGAAGTCTGCGAACGTTGGAGCGTCTGCCATGCCCGTCCTTGGAGCCTGCCGGTCACCGGTCACTAGACAGTCCCCGTCGAGACGGTGCTCCGCTCGGGCGGTTGGTGGGCGGCAGGATAGGGAAGAAGAACAGCGTTGTCCGTCGACGTTTGTGGAAGTTGGGGGCGAAGATGAGAAGGCCTTATCGCGAACTGCCACCAGAGGACAAGGCTTCCTACGGGGTCACTGACGATCCGAGGGATGAGGCATGGGTCTACTGTGACACTTGCAAACGAGCCATGCCGCAGGGGGACTGCGTCGTCGGAGACGTATTTCTGGGATGCGCGTACGAGGACTGCCCCTCGCAGACGAATCTAGCCTTTGAAAGCCTGTACGGTTGGGATGCGTATCGGCAGGAACTGGGCAGCGCCGCTTCTCATTGGCCGCAGGAACCGGAGCGAGACAAAGAGTACCGTCCAATGGGTGATGGTTCGTAGCGGTCCAGGTGTTGTGGCGGTCTTAAGCACCCACACCCAACAGAGGTGTTCACTCGCAACACTGCGCCCAGCGCGGCGTGCCCCGGTCCTTTGGTAGCGGGCCGTTTGAAGATGGCTCCCGGGATGTGCGGGGCTCCGTCGATGACGGATACGGCTCTGCTTCTGACCTTCACCTTTTGAACCTCCTCCGTGCCTCTTCAGGGACGAGCTGGGCGGTCTCGGTGGGCCGGGGGTGGGCTTGCGTTCAGTCACCCATTGTGATAGTTGAACATGTTGGTTCTCATGCGGGCGTTGGTGTGCGTCACCGTGGACACAGATGAGGAGCACATGGATAAGCAGGTGAAGAACGTCAGGTTGTCCGACGACGAGTTTTTCAGGATACGCAAAGAAGAGGTGCTCCCTCAGTGGGAGACAGGTAGACAAATCGAGGATCTGGACGAATGCATAGCTGCCGCTAAAGAACTATCGGTGGACACGAACTACGCGCGCAAGCTCATGGAGGCCCGGGAGAGAGGAATCCAACTGCTGACGCCCCAGTTTGGACGCGCGCTCACTGAGTACACGATCGAGGGTCTTCAGCACGTGGAGAATGAGGCGGGTCTGGCCCCCGATGGAGCGTGGATCATCTTCTCTGACTCGTATACCCGCAAGCTGGATTTTGAGCGGGCCGCCGCCGGCATCGAGCGGAGCCGGCAGGAAGGGTTGTCGATGCTGAACGGTTGGCCTATCGTCAATTTCGGCGTCGAAGAAGCGAGGAGGATCCGCCGGGCCTCACGGGTGCCTCTCACTCTCAACTCCACGGATGAGGACGGGCGCTTGGCTTCCGAGATGGCGCTCGCAGCCGGGTGGAACGGTGCGAACACGCGGTCTATCCAGGAGTGTGTGGCTCACTGCAAGGACATCCCCTTGGAGGAGGAGATCCGGATCAACCAGTACGAGAGTCGGCTGGCAGCGATCTATACCGAAAATGGGGTGCCCATCTGCACGCACAATGCCTGTAACCTGACCGGATACGACAGTCCCGGATACCGGTCGTTCGTGGTCGTATCCCAGTCGCTCCTTGGTGCGGAACAGGGCATCAAATATCAGTTCTTGGAGCATGGCCTCAACATGCACCTAGTGCAGGATATTGCTATGGCTCGGGTGAGTGTCCGGTTGTGCCGGGAGTACTGTGCGCGCTTCGGCTATGAAGTGGACTTCTTCGTCGGCGGGTACCCCTTTCTTGGGGCCTGGCCCCCTCGGGCCGCAGAGGCTGATGCCATGATCGCATGGAACGCAATAATCCCGATTATGGGCGGCTTCGACTCGGTGATCCTGAAGAGCGAAGACGAGGCCTTTGCCACACCCACTAAAGAGGGCATGGCTTCCTCGGTCCGACTGGCTCGGCATCTACTCACGCTGATGGGGGGCCAGAGACTCCCCGATTCCGAAGAACTCCAGACCGAAGAGACCATGATCGAGCTCGAGGTACGTGCCGTCATTGAGAAATGTCTTGATGCCGGCGATGGCGACATGGCCGTGGGGCTGTGCCGGGGAGTCGAAGCCGGCTGGATCGACACCATGCTGACTCCGTGGAAGTACAACAAAGGGCGGGTCATGGTCATGCGCGACGCTGAAAACGCGGTCCGCTACTGGGATCCGGGCGATATCCCGTTGCCGGATGAGGTCAAGCAGTATCACCGCGAGAAGTTGGCGAGCAGGGAGAAGAAAGAAGGACGTCCTCTCGACTTCCAGATGGTCGTAAGTGACCTGCAGTTCGCTTCTATATTGCCCAAAACCTTCGTCTGATAAGGTGCGAATCCGGCCTCTCGACGGGGCCGGTCATAGGGCCGTCCGTTCTTCATGCAAGGGGGACTTGTGAAAGAGAGACAGGTCAACAAGAGCGTTGTCATCGGGACTATCGGCGCCGACGCGCATATGATCGGTGCCTGGGTGTTGGAGAGGGCCTTCAGAGAGGCCGGCTTCACCGTAGCCTTTTTGGGAGCCGTGGTGCCTCAACAGGATTTCATTAACGCCGCTATTGAGATCGATGCCGACGCCATCCTGGTGTCGTCTATGTACGGTATGGGTCTCCTTGACTGCGAGGGACTGCGCGACAAGTGCATCGAAGCCGGGCTGGATCACATAATCCTATACGCCGGGGGAACGGTAGTGGCGCCCATCGAGATCGAAAAGAACTGGCCCGAGGTCGAGCGGCGGTTCAAGGCCATGGGGTTCAACCGGGTGTTTCGCAACACCTGCACCGCTGAGGAGGCCGTCCAGACTCTCAAGGCCGATCTCGGCATAGAGTGAAAGTGCGACGATGAGCGTTCACATATTGGTGGATTTCGGGTCCACGTTCACCAAGGTGCTTGCCGTCGATCTTGAGAGCGAGACCATCCTCGGGCGGGCGCAGTCACCGACGACCATAGAGACCGACGTCACCATAGGGTTGGACCGAGCCCTGGCCGAACTGGGTGAGACCTGTGGGATAGATCCGGACCTGGCTGACGGGGCCTACGCCAGTAGTAGCGCGGCGGGCGGGCTCAAGATGGTGGCCCTTGGGTTGGTGCCCGAACTGACGCTGGAAGCGGCCCGCAGGGCCTGCCTGGGAGCAGGGGCCAAACTCGTCTGTGGGTACGGCTTCGAGATAGACGCCGAGATTGTCGCAGCGATCGAGGAGGCTGGGTGTGACATCATCCTGCTCTGCGGCGGTACCGACGGCGGTGACAAGAAGACCATCGTGCATAACGCTCGAATGCTCGCGCACTCCAACGTGGATTGCCCCATTCTGGTGGCGGGTAACCGGGTGGCCGGCGACACGGTGAAAGAACTGCTCGAGAAGCACGGCAAACAGGTTCATCGAGCGAGTAACGTCCTACCCCGTCTGGACCTGGTGGAGGTAGAGCCGGCCCAGGAGTTGATCCGGGAGATCTTCATCGCGCACATCACTAGGGCGAAGGGGTTGGACAAGGCGGCTCGTTTTGTCGACGGCCCCATCATTCCCACACCGAAAGCGACGTTGCAGGCGGCGGCCCTCCTGGCCGATGGGGCAGAGGGCGAGTCGGGCATCGGCAGTCTGCTCATTGTCGAGGTGGGTGGGGCCACCACGAACATCCACTCGGTCATCGAACAGTCGACGGTCACTCCGCAAACGATCCTCAGAGGCCTCCCCGAATTGCGCGTTAAACGGACGGTTGAGGGCGACCTCGGTATTAGGTATAACGCGCCGACCATTTATGAATTCGTTGGTCGAGAGCCGTTCCTAGCGAAGCTGGGAGCCCTCTACCCGGCACTGGAAGAGGAGGAGTTCGACCCTGACGCGCACATCGACTTCCTCTCGAAGAACGTAGGGCATGCCCCAGAAACGGAGTTGACGCTGAGCGCCGACATCGTGCTGGCCCAGTCGGCTGCCTCGGTCGCGGTCGAGCGCCACGTCGGCACCCTCCGCCAGGAGTTCTCGGTGGTCGGGGAGATCCTGGTGCAAAGGGGCAAGAACCTGCTGGATGTGGAGAATGTGGTCGGCACCGGCGGCATCTTCCGGTACGGACTGCATCCGGAGCGGGTATTGCGGTCGGCGCTGTTCGATCCCGAGACACCCTGGAGTCTGAAGCCCAGAGCACCAAGGGCCTTTATCGATCGTGATTACATGCTCTACGGCATTGGGCTTCTGGCCGAGCATCACCCGGGCCCGGCGCTTCGTATAGCCAAGAAGTACCTGAAGCAGCCGGCCAATGAGATCCAGTTAGAGAGCGTCGAAGCCCCGGGAGAGATCAGGAGTCGGACATGAGCGCAGAACAACAGATAGTGGGTTTCGTGTGCGGGACTTCGTATGCCGAACTGCCTTCGGCGGTGGTAGAGATGACCAAGGCTCAGTTGCTGGCTGATCTAGGTACGGCCATCGCCGGAGCTCATGCCGAGGGGTGTGAGACGGTCGTAGCCATGGCCAGGGAGGCTGAGGGCCGCCCCGAGGCCTCAGTGCTGGTCCACGGCGGCAAGGTATTGGCTGAGCAGGCTGCCTTCGTCAACGGGGTTATGGCACGGGCTTTGGATTTCTGCGACGCGGTGGCCCCCGGTGCTCATGCAGGGACCGCGATTATCCCGGCCGCACTGGCCGCCGCCGAACTGGCCGGAGGGGTAAGCGGGGCCGATTTTTTGGCCGCCGTCGCAGTGGGGACCGAGGTGGCGCTGCGTTTCAATTTGGGGGAGGCGGAGTATGACGGGTTCGATCCCACCGGCGTCTGTGTGCCTTTCGGAGCGGCAGCCGCCGCTTCTAGACTAATGGGCCTGACCGAAGCGCAAACCTGGAATGCGCTCGCTCTGGCGTTCTGCCGGTGCGGGGGTAGTTTCCAGGCGAACGTCGACGGTGCTCTGGCTGTCAGAGTCATAGAAGGGTGGGTGGCTGAGACGGGGGTGACCTGCGCTCGATTGGCACAGCGGGATATAACCGGCCCGGTCGACTTCATCGAAGGCGTTTACGGCTATTTGCACCTTTTCGGTCGAGACCAGGTGAGAGGAGAGGACATCGTTGCCGGACTGGGAACCGACTACCACACGGACAACCTCGTGTTCAAGAAGTTCCCGAGTTGTGGGGCCACCCAAGGAAGCACTCAGATGATCCTCGACTTGGTGGCTGAGGAGGGGCTGAGCGCATCCGCGGTGGAGCGCATCGAGGTCACCGTGCCGCCGTACATCTACAAGCTGGTGGGCCATCCTTTCAAGGTTGGCCGCAATCCGAAGATCAATGCCCAATTCAACATCCGCTTCTGTGTGGCGAACGCTTTGGTGCGTGGATCGTCGCGGCTGGCACATTTCGAGACCGAAGCCATCAACGACCCCGCGGTGCTCGAGCTCGCCGGGAGGGTCGAGGTGTCTGCCGATGCGACCATGGACGCCCGCGGTCATACAGCGGTCGACATGCTTGTGGTGACGAAAGATGCCCGCGAATTCCTGCGAAAGACGGACGTCGCCCCCGGTTTTCCGGAGAGCCCACTCAGCAAGGCGGAACATCTTCAGCGGTTTCACGACTGCATCGCGTTCGCGTCAAAGCCTCCCGCTCCGAACAAGGTGACGGCCATCATAGATCGGGTGGATCGGATCGAAGATCTGGATGATGTCCGTGAACTGATACCGCTACTCGAAGAATAGAGCC
>JAXGNF010000085.1:0-10407 GCA_040768135.1 Thermoleophilia bacterium
TATCTCAAGGACGAGGTCGACCGGTCAACCGGCTACCTGTCCAAGTTGAAGTCCTAGGTCTTTCGGCGACAACAAGCCTCCCGGCCTGCGACGCACTGCCTCCCGCCGACCCACTCCCCGGCCGCATCGGTCAGAGCGCCGCGGCGTACCGTCCGCGGGCACTCTGCCGAGCGCCCGCGGCCGAACATCCTCTAGGATCGACGCGTACCTTGACGTCAGACCGCCTGGACCTCGACGATCTCCGGGATCTGCTCCTTCAGTACCCGCTCGACCCCCATGCGCAGAGTGAGTTGAGACATGGGGCAAGTGCCGCAGGCCCCGACCAGCTTCACCTTGACGATGCCGGTGGCCTCGTCCACATCCACTAGATCGACGTTCCCTCCGTCGTTCTGCAAAGCCGGCCGAATGAGGTCTAATGCTTTTTCAACGCGATCTCTCACGTCCTTCTCCTGTCTTGCTGCTTTGTTTCACACTTTGACGATGGTCGCTGAGCCCTGGCCGCCACCAATGCACATGGTAGCCAGACCGTAAGAGCCACCTTCCTGCTTGAGGGCATAGATGAGCGTGGTGAGAATGCGGGCACCCGACGCACCAATGGGGTGTCCGAGCGCAATGGCCCCACCGTAGACGTTGGTCTTGTTCATATCGAGCCCCAGCTCCTTGGCCACTGCGCCACACTGGGCCGCGAAAGCCTCGTTGGACTCGATGATGTCCATCTGATCCAACGTCATCCCCGACTTAGCCAAAATCTTCTTGGTTGCGTAGTAGGGGCCCATACCCATGTAGGCGGGATCGAGCGCGGCAGACGCATAGGCCACGATGGTAGCCAACGGCGTGATACCCTTCTTATCCGCCCACTCCTTTGAAGTCACTACGAACGCTCCCGCCGCGTCGTTGATGCCCGAGGCGTTTCCGGCAGTCACCGTGCCGTCCTTCTTGAAGGCCGGAGGCAGCTTGGCGAGCGCTTCCAAGGTCGTGCCCGCGCGCGGGTGTTCATCGGTGTCGAAAATCTTGGGGTCACCCTTCTTCTGCGGAATGACAACCGGGACGATCTCGGCCTTGAACTTACCGCCTTCGATCGCCGCCGCGGCCCGCCGCTGGCTCTCGTACCCGATCTGATCCTGCATCTCCCGGGTGATGCCGTACTTCTCGGCCACGTTCTCAGCAGTGATACCCATGTGATAGTTGTTCGTGGCGCACCACAGGCCGTCCAAGATCATCTCGTCTTGGAGAACACCGTCTCCCATCCGATATCCCAAACGGGCTTTGGGCACCAGGTACGGAGCCGCGCTCATGTTCTCCATGCCGCCGGCCACCATGACTTCGGCGTCTCCGCACTGGATAGCACGAGCCGCTTCGTGCACGGACTTCATGCCCGACGCGCACACATGGTTGAGCGTCCAAGCAGGGATGGTCTCGGGTAGGCCCGCAGCCAGCGCCGCCTGGCGGGCCGGATTCTGCCCCTGGCCGGCTGTAAGGACATTGCCCATGATGACTTCTTCGACCTCGGCCCCGTCGATGCCGGCCCGTTTGACGGCTTCGGCTATTGCGATGGAGCCGAGCTTCCAGGCCGGGATGTCGGTCAGGCTACCGAGGTAACGTCCTACAGGGGTGCGGGCGGCACTGAGGATCACAACTTCTCGAGACAAGGGGGATCTCCTTTCCTACTTTCCATGGGAATGCCGCACGCTACGATGGCCCCCCGGCACCCACGCGGTCGACACAGCCCATCACACGTGAAATAGTACTGGAAGAAGATACCATCATGCGCGCCTCTTGACCTTCATCGTCGCATCCAGCGCGATGCCACCGTGAGACCACGCCGGTCACCCAGCGCTGACCTCTGTCGCTCCTCCAGACAACACCTGGCCCCTAGGGTCACACCCGCACGTCCCTCGGACCCCAACCCCAAGGCCACCCTACGTGTCAGTCTTACCCCCCACCCTCGCGTGCGGCCGCGGCCTTCGGCGGCCATATTGCGGGTGCGTCGCCCCTGGAAGCCAACTCACGCGTCGGTCGTATCCCGCGGCCGCCACCCTGCGCTGAAGAGGAAGAAGAGCGCCGAGGTCCTGCCCAGATGAGCGAAAGTCTGAGCCAACTCCTCCGCAGCTGCGTCGAGATCCTCAGCAGCTCCGATATCGGTCACGTAGGCATGAAAGGACGGGTGGGAGCCGGTCTGTTCTAGAAATCTGCGGGCGTTCTCGATCACCGCCTCGATCTTGCGGCGGTTGCGGATGACCGCGGGATCACCCAGAAGGCGGGCAACGTCGGCCTCGCCCATCGCTTCCACCTTCTTTGGGTCAAAACCATGGAAAGCCGTGACCATTTCCTTCCACCTCGACTCTACCACCTTGGGACCCAACCCGGCCGAGAACACCGCCCGCGCCAGAAGTGCGAAGTACTCTTGGTCGGAGCGCGGGAATTCGCCCGCCCGCTGCATCCACGGCTGTTTTTCGAACATGAACTCCTCCGTTTCTCCTGATGCCCGCCACTCATCCGGCGGCGCCACTGAACATCGCCAGGCAGTTGCGGGCAACGCACCGTTCTTTGGGACGATGGTACGGACGGAGATCTGTCGAGTCTCTACAACGGAGGTTGAATGTTGGCGGAGGCCAAGCCGCCTAGGGTGCGTCCTATCCATTCCTGAGCAACGGCCGCTCGGTTGCTCAGGTCCACTTCCCGGAGTCCGTGGTCCGCGGTCAGTTCGACGATCCTGTCGGCCAGCCGGAGGGCCTCGATGAGCTCGTGAGTGACATACACCACCGTGGGCCTGCGCTCCTTGATGATGTCTTCCAGGGTGTCCATGAGCGATCCCTTCAGGGTCACATCCACATTACTGAAGGGTTCGTCCATCAGAAGGATGCGGGGCTCAACCGCGAAGGCCCGGGCTATAGCCACCCGTTGGGCCATACCTCCGCTCAATTCAGGCGGATGGTAGCGCTCGAAGCCGCCCAATCCTACGCGCTCCAACCAGTGCCCTGCAACCGCACGGGCCTCGGACTTCGTCCGGCCAGAAGCCCGGAGGGGCGCCGCCACGTTGTCGAGAGCCGTACGCCAAGGCAGTAGGCGGGGTTCTTGAAAGACGTACCCCAGCGTACCCGGAGCAACAGTGACCGTCCCTGAATCAGGCGCTTGGATGCCCGTGATCAGTTTCAGGATGGTGGTCTTACCGGAACCCGAAGCGCCCACCACCCCCACGATCTGCCCGGTGGCGATGTGAAGGGAGAAATCCCGTAGGACCTCGAGCGAATCAAAAGCTTTGCCGACTTTGTCAAACCTGATCACCCGGCCACCTTCCCCCGGTAGGTGACCCGTCTTTTGAGAGGCCGTAACACTCCAAACTCGATGACGGCCATCAAGGCGAGGAGTACCACGATCCAAGCGAACAACTCCGGGGTCTCTAGATAGGCTTTGGCTCGGGAGAAAGCATGTCCGATCCCATTCATGGCTCCGAGGACCTCGGCCAGCACCACCGCGCGCACGGCAACGCCCGTGGCCAAGGTCAGCCCAGCCAGAACCGGAGACATTATCCCCGGCAGATAGATCTCGGTAAGCAGCAGCCGTCGGGGAAACCGGTAAACCCGGCCCATCTCTGTCAGCCTGGAGTCGATGGCAAGCACGCCGGAGGAGGTGTTCACATACATGGTCGGAAACACGATCACCGCCACGGTGAACATGACGGCTCCATCACCCAGACCGAACCATAACATGGCCAACACGGCGATGATGACGGCAGGGACGGTCATACTCACCCAACGCAATGGCTCAAGGAAGGCCCGCACCTGAGGTTGGATGCCTGCGACGATGCCCAGGGTCCAGCCCACCACCGCGCCCAAGGCCAAGCCTACGACCATGCGCTTGAGAGTGATGAGCAACTCGACCCAGAGTTTGCTGCCCCAGGCGAGCCGGGCAAGTGCCACGGCCGTGTCGGCCGGCGAGGCCATGATGGCCGGGCTCACAACAAGCGATAGCAGTTGCCAGACCACCAATAGGGCAAACGCGCCTGCAATCACGCACCAAATGCGGATGGTTCGATCCGTGAAGGGCCGTGGCCGTGCTCCACCCGACGGCCCGGAGCCTTGGGTCTCAGCCGCGCTCCGACCCCCGGCCGCGCTCTTAGTCCGCTTATGGTGTGTAGTAGAAAGCATCGTCCGGCAGCTTGCCCCCAATGACCTGGGGCGAAAGCTCCGACAGCGCCGTGTAGAAGGCCTCCAGGCCCGCCCGCGCCTCGGCGGCGGGCGTGTACTTCCAAGTGATGCTCTGCAGCGAAGCGGTCATCACCGCAGCCTTCAATCCCAATTGGGGCAACTCGGTCTCGACCAGTTGACCGGCCTCGTCCGGGTGAGACAGCATCCACTTGACGGCAGCCTCGTATTCGCGCCCAAACGCGGCGATGACCCATGGCTTGTCCATTATCCGCTCGGTGGCGACGGTGCCGGCGATGGTGCTCGGAGCGGAACCACCGGTCGCCTTCGCCCAGGCAGCGTCGAAGGCGAAGGCCTTACTTAGCGGTTTTTCAGCCGACTTGCTCTGCAGAACAGCGGCCGTAGCCAACGCCTCGCTGAGGACGGCATTCTCGACCTTACCCGACATCAGGAGCTGGGCAGCCTGGGTGGGCTCGCTGACATACTGCAGCTTGAAGTCCTTCTCCGGGTCGAGTCCTTCTTTCTTGGCCATGTACTGGAACATGACGTCGGGCACACTGCCCTGAAGCGACACCACCAACGATTTCCCCTTGATGTCGGAGAAGCTCTTCACATCGGCCTGGCTGGTCACCAGATAGGTGATGTTCCACACGGAGATGTCGAGCAGTCGGAGCTTCAACTCCTTGTTGTAGAACACCGCCGCGTTGTTGGAGGGCATGGTGACGAAATCTCCCTGCTTGCCGGCCACCATAGCCTTAAGCTGATCGGCGTTCTCCCAGATGACCAGCTCGGTCTTCTCGGCCACGCCGGCCAGCTTATCTTTGACTACCAAATACGCCATCGGGATGGCCATCGGACCGGGAGGGGCCACCAAAGTGAGCTTGTCCACCTTAGTCGCTTTGGCGGTTGTGGTCACATATATGCTTTCATCGGGATAGATGGTCGTGTCCACAGCAGGCACAGTGGTCGTAGTGCCTTCGGTCGCAGAGGTGTTCGAACCCTGGCCGGCCGAACTGACGGTGGTCTCGACCCCCTCCTCAGACGACCCGCAGCCCCCGACCCATACCAGCCCTGCCGCCAGTATGAACGCCAGCACGATGTATGCAGCCATCGCGAGGCGGTGGCTCTGTCTTACGGGTCTGTCCTTGTGTGATGACATCGGGTCCTCGTGATCCTTTCTGTTACGGCTGCTTAGTCCTCAAAATCCATCCGCTGGACGTCGACACCATCGAGCGCCGTCAGTTCTTGGTAGAACTCCTCCAACTCGGGACCGAAGACATCGATCAGTAGTAGACCGCTCGGCGAGCAACTCGTGCTGTCGGCGTCGTGAATGCCGAGGCGGGTGCGGATATTGCATCCGTACTTGCTGAGCACAGCCTGGACCGCGGGCACGCTCTCCACCCGCTGCGAGATATGGACACCGAAGATCGTGTGCTTCATAACCGCTCCTCTCCCGACGGGAGACGATTGCCGGAGGCCCGGGGTTCCCCCGCCCCACGATTCTACAGACACTCGTATTTTACATTGACGCCGGGTATCTGAGGTAGTAGATTGTGAAGCGCGTAACGGTGTTATCTCCGTAACGGTGGGGACGGTCGAGAGAGTAGTGACCCAGGCTGGAAAACCAGTAGTGTCCCGCAAGACGGTGGGGAGGCTCAGCCTTTACCGCCGGCTCCTTGACAACCTCAAGACTTCCGGGACCACCAACATCTACTCTCACCAACTGGCCCACCTGGCCGGGGTGAGCGCCACTCAGGTCCGCAGGGACTTCATGGTCATAGGCTATTCGGGCAGCCCCAGTCGCGGCTACCAGGTCGATACCTGCCTGGCCAGCATCGAGAGCCTCTTGGAAGGCACCGACCGCCAGGACGTTGCTTTGGTCGGTCTGGGCAGGCTTGGCAGATCGTTGCTGGCCCACTTCACGGGGAAACGGCCTATGCTCCGTATCGCCGTCGGGTTTGACGTCGATCCGGCCCTCATAGGCACTTCCATCGACGGCTGCCCGATCTATCCGGTGACCGAGATCGAGCAGAGGGTGGCACAGCAGGGGGCCCGGATCGCGATCCTGGCAGTACCGCCGGAGATGGCGCAGAGTTCGGCCGAAGCCCTGGTGCGGGCGGGTGTGCGCAGCATCGTGGACTTCACTGGAGTCCCTCTTCTGGTTCCCGACGAAGTCTTCGTCGACCATATGGACATCACCTCCGCGCTGGAATCAGCCGCTTTTTTCGCCCGTCAAGAACAGGAAGAACCACCGGCTGACAGTGCCGGGGAGAACGGCGTCGACTCCGAGATAGACCCTATCATCCGGACCATCGACACACTTCTGGCCGGTGGCTCCATGAAGCTAGAAGATCTGGCTAGAAAAATCGGCGCCAGAATACTGACTCCGGGCTCCGAAGGAGCTGAGATGACACGCATCTACGCCGGCGACCGAGTCAGCGACCTGCTGAGCGAAGCCTCCGATACGACCCTCTTGGTCACTAATCTGGCCAATCTGCAGATGGTGCGGGTGGCGGAGTTGATGGAGGTCCCCGGCATCTGTTTTGTTGACGGCGTCGATCCCGGGCCCGAGATCATTGAACTGGCGACCGAGAATCACACGCTTCTCATGGTCTCGGCTGTGGGAGTATTCGAGACCTGCGGCCTCATTTATCAACTCCTCGTCTCCAACGCTCGAGGCTGAAGCGGCGTCACGACATGGAATTCGTGTCCTACGACATAGTCAGCAACGACTTCCGCCGGGCAGGAGCGGCCTCACGGTCGATCAAAGAGCACCTCAAGCGGATAGGAGCTGACGCTGAAGCCATCCGTCGCACCATGATCGCCGCGTACGAAGCAGAAATGAATGCGGTCATCCACTCGGTGGGGGGACGGCTCGAAGCATCGTTGTCTGACTCTCAGATAGACGTGAACGTCATAGACGAAGGGCCGGGCATTCCTGACGTTGAGCAGGCGATGGTCGAGGGGTTCTCAACAGCCGACGCCGAAGCGCGGGCCCTCGGCTTCGGCGCGGGGATGGGGCTACCGAACATCCGTCGTAACAGTGACCGCCTACGGATCACTTCGCGGGTCGGGGAAGGCACCAGGGTGAGCTTCACGGTCCACCTCAAACCCGGGAGCGCGGCGGCGCCACGACTCATCTCCTTGTACGCCTCCGCCGACCGGTGTCGGGACTGCAAAGCCTGTCTGACAGCCTGTCCCACTCAGGCCATGCGGGTAAGGGACGGGCGCCCAAGTGTGCTCGAACACCTGTGCATCGACTGTTCCGAGTGCATAGGCGCCTGCTCCAGCCGAGCGCTGACGTTGCGCGAAGACATCTCCGCACTTGATGCTCTGCCGGACAAGGAACAGACGCTGCTGGTAGTGCCGCCGGCCCTGCTGGCCGGTTGTGGAACGGACTACTCCCCTGCTCAGGTTCTGGCCGCCATGAGGAGCCTGGGCTTCGCTGAGGTCATCACCTCGGCACCATTCGAGGAGTCGCTGCGGGAGGCGGCGTTAGCCACCGCCGCCGGTGAGGGAGCAGGCGCGGACGCGGAGCCCGTTGGCCACCCCGTAATCGTCCCTTCGTGTCCGGCGGTAGTCAATCTCATCGAGTTGCGCTTCCCCTCGCTGGTACCGCATCTCGCGCCGTTTGACTCTCCTTGGGAAGCAGTCGAAGCCACCCACGGTGAGCGACCGGTAGCTTACGTGGTCTCCTGCCCCAGCCAACGTTCGGCGCTGCTCCTCCAAGCGCGGGCCCGAGGCGACACAAACGAGCAGGAAAGGGTGACGACGTCCGAGCGTAAGGGAGAGACGGCAGAACAGGCACTGCCCGAGCCGATGGCGGAGTACCTCACTCCCGAAGTAGTGCATCAGGCGGTGATGGTACGACTGACGGGCGCTAACGGAGATCGAGCCGCGGAAGTGGTGGACGCGCACGCCCCAGCCGAGAACACCCAAGTCACCCACGCCCCGATTGCCTCCCCGACAACCGTGCCGGTCACCACAGCGGACTCCGGTGCCTCGGCGGAGGTTTCTTGCCCTCCGGCCCCCGCTTCACAACCGACCGGCTCCGAAGGCCTGCTGACCGTGACGGGGATAGACCACGTCATCGCCGTCCTCGAAGACATTGAGAACGGACTCCTTTCCGATATCGACGTGATCGATCCTTACGCCTGCGAAGGTGGTTGTTTCGGCTCGCCGCTCCTGCCCGAGGATCACCATGTGGCCAGGCGCCGCTGGGAGCGGGGCCGAGCGAGTATCCCAGACGCTCCCGGCGCAGCCGTACCCCGCCGCCGACCGTTCGCGTCCCGGCCCGGCATCCGGCTCGACGAAGACATGGGCCGCGCCATCCAGAAACTCGGGCAGATGCAGGCGCTGATCCACTCCCTACCTGGGAGGGACTGCGGTACTTGTGGCGCCCCCACCTGCGCCGCTTTGGCCGAGGACATAGTCATGGAGCGTGCGTCCATCGAACTCTGCCCCTACCGATCCCCCGCAAGCACTGAGAAGGAGGTCCCGGACCAATGAGACTGCGGGATTTGGTTAACGCCCTTGAGCTTGAAGAACTCACCCCCGCGTCCGCGGCGCCGGCAGGGCCGGACCAGGGAGAATCCGGCACCGTCGACGACCCCGACATCACCCAGGGATACGCCTCCGATCTCTTGAGCGACGTGTTGGCCAACGCACCCGCGGGCGGCATCCTAGTGACGTTGCAGGTACATCTGAACGTCATCGCCGTGGCAAGCCACGCGGGTCTGCGGGCGGTTGTTTTCTCGTGCGGGCGCCGGCCGGAAGACGACATCATCGTCCGAGCTGCGGACGAGGGATTGGTCCTTCTCGCCTCAGAAGCGGACACCTTTGAGCTGGTGGGACGCCTTTATCAGCTCGGCCTGCGGGGCGGCTCTGCGTGAGCGTCGCAAAGTCCAGAACAAAAGGACGCTATGCTTGAGCGACGTGCCGGCAGTCATGGATCCCCCCATCAGGACCTACCGCGCCGACCTGCATATCCACACGGCGCTCTCGCCCTGCGCATCGGAGGAAATGACCCCCCCTGCCATCGTGGTCGCGGCTCTGGAGGTCGGCCTTGACATGATCGCCATCTCCGACCACAACACGGCCGGCAATGTCGCAGCCGTCTGCCGGGCCGCCGACGCGGCCGGCGGCACCCTCACCGTCCTGGCAGGCATAGAAATCACCTCCGCAGAAGAGGTGCACATCCTGGGGCTGTTCCCCGATGTCGACGCAGCCGAGAGCGTAGCTACCCGTTTGCGCGCATTGCTACCCGAAGCCGACTCGGAGTACTACTCCTTTTTTGGCGAGCAACCCGTGCTTGACGCCGACGGGCGCGAGGTCGGCGCCGAGAGCGCCGCCCTGGCCTACGCAACCCCTCTTGACCTGAGTGAGACGGTGGCTCTCGTACACAGCCTCGGGGGCGTAGCTGTTGCGGCACACGTCGATCGCAAAGCCTTCAGCGTGTTCTCCCAACTGGGGTTCTTTCCACCTGATGCGGGCTTTGACGGGGTCGAAGTGACTCGCCACCTGAAGACCGACTCACCCCGCTGGGAGGAGATCCAGGCACTGGGTCTACCGGTCACCGCGTCTTCCGACGCCCATTATCTGGGCGACATCGGAAGCGCAGTGACCGAACTACGATTGATGGAACCGACCTTCGCCGACTTGGCCCTCGCCTTCGCAGGAGTGGGCGACCGGAGCGTAGCCCGTGCATGACCTCTCCCTCTACCTGCTGGAAGTACTAGAGAACTCGGTGCGCGCCGGGGCCACAAGAGTGGATATAGCCCTCTCCATCGACGAAGCGGACGACCAATTGCGGATGACCGTCGACGATGACGGGTGCGGTCTGGACACGACTCCCGCCCAGACTCTCGATCCGTTCTACACCACCAAACCCGGTAAAAAGACAGGACTGGGACTCAGTCTGCTGAGGTCGGAGGCCCAGATGGCCGGCGGCGATCTCACCATCGGACCATCGCCTACGCTTGGTGGTACCCGCGTGGAGGCTTTCATGGGATGGAGCCACATCGACCGCCCTCCCCTGGGAGACATGGCCACGACCATCATCATCACGGCCGCTACCAACCCAGACATCGAGTTCACCGTCAGTCTGGCCGGTGACCGGTTCGTACCTCCTCTCAAGCACGCTCCACCCCGCGAAGCGGCCGAGAGGCTGGCCCAGACACCACCCACCGAACGACCGAGCGCCCATCCCCAACCGAACCAACCGTCAAGGGAGTCGTGAATATGACCGACCAGACCGGAAAAC
>JAXGNF010000086.1:0-10142 GCA_040768135.1 Thermoleophilia bacterium
GATCCCCATGTTCGTGTTCATGGGTTCGGTGGCCTACTACGCTGGGATGAGCGGGAGACTGTATGACGGCGCCAACACCCTCTTCGGCAAACTGCGCGGAGGATTGGCTTTGGCCACAGTAGTGGCGACGGCCGGGTTCTCAGCCATCTGCGGTTCTACCAGCGCCACTGCTGCCGCCATGGGGAAGGTGGCCATTCCTGAGATGAGACGGCACGGTTACGACTCCGGTCTCGCGTGCGGATGCATGGCTGCGGCCGGGAGTCTTGGGATTATGATACCCCCGAGCACGATCTTCATCATCTACGGCATTCTCACCGAACAGTCCATCGGCAAGCTGTTCATTGCCGGCGCGGTGCCGGGGCTCATCTTGGCCTTCATGTTCTGTATAGTCGTGTACCTTTGGACGATCTTCAATCCCACCTCGGCTCCTGCCGGGGGCAAAACCACAGTCAGGCAGAAGCTCATGGGTCTGACCGGTCTCTTCGAGATGGTCCTCCTCTTCGCCCTGGTGCTTGGGGGCCTCTTCGCCGGATTGTTCAGTCCCACGCAGGCGGCCGGAGTGGGGACGGCGGCGGCTATTGTGATCGGGCTCGTGCGAAGGAGCCTCAACCTGCAAGGCTTCTGGCTGGCCATCAAAGACACCCTCCTGATTACTGCTATGATCATGACCATCGTGGCGGGTGCCAAGGTGTTCGGGCATTTCATGGCCGTCACAGGCATTCCGAGCGCCGCTTCCAACGGTTTGGGCGGTCTGCCCGTCCCCCCAATGGTAGTCATGATCCTGATCCTGGCCATGTATCTCATCGCCGGGTGTTTCATGGACTCTTTGGCGATGGTCACGCTCACTGTGCCCATTTTGTACCCGACGGTCATGCGCCTGGGATTCGACCCCATCTGGTTCGGGGTCATCATCGTATTGGTGGTGGAGATGGGAGTGATCACCCCTCCGGTGGGGGTCAACGTCTATATCATCAAAGGGGTGGTCCCCGACGTGCCCATGGGCGCGATCTTCAAAGGGGCAAGCCTTTTCCTGGTGGCCATGGTCATAATGGCGACTTTGTTGCTTTTCTTTCCCATCTTGGCTACCTGGCTGCCGAGTTTCGCGACATACTGACACTGCTCTGCGTTGTGGGTTCCGTGCGGTCTTCGGCCGCGTGTTGCGCGGAGTGCGGGCCTCCCGTGCCGGAGGAGCCGCGCCGGGCATCGTAGGCTATCTGTGTTGGTTCCTGCAGCAGTGGCACGGAGCAATCCCGGCTGGAATAATGGTCTGGTGAACAAACGGCACGCACGGGTGTAGGCGTGGCTGTTGACTGGCACCAGGGGCGACCGGGGAAGGACTGGAGGATGGCGCGCACGTACGATCATGAGCGGATCGAAACCAAGTGGCAGAAGGTTTGGCTTGAACAGGGGACTTTTGTCGTAGATAATCCGGCGCCAGGTGCGGCGACCGGCGGCAAAGGCCCGGATGCCACTTATGTGCTCGAGATGTTCCCCTATCCATCCGGCAGCGCCCACATGGGGCACGTCAAGAACTATACGATGGGCGACGTCATCGCCCGCTTCCGTCGGCATCAAGGGCAACGGGTTCTCCACCCTATGGGCTACGATGCCTTTGGCCTCAACTCAGAAAATGTGGCCATCAAGACGGGGGAACCTCCGGCCAAGTTCACAGAAGAGTCCATTGCCACCATCAACCGGCAACTGCGCCGACTGGGTGTTTCCATCGACTGGACGCGAGAAGTGGTCACCTCTCGTCCTGCCTATTACAAATGGACCCAGTGGCTCTTCTTGCAGTTCTATAAGAAAGGTCTCGCCTACAAGAAAGAAGCGCCGGTCAACTGGTGCCCCTCCTGCCAGACCGTGCTGGCCAACGAGCAGGTGCTGGAGGGCGCATGTGAACGGTGCGACAGTCCGGTGGAGGCCAAAAAACTCGCACAGTGGTTCTTCCGCATCACCGACTATGCGGAGCGCCTGCTCCGGGACTTCGACAAATTGGAGTCGTGGCCTGAACGCGTGATCACCATGCAGCGCAACTGGATCGGCCGATCGACCGGCGCCGACGTGGTATTCGCCATCGCACCGCCCGAGTCTCTGCCAGAAGGAAGAGGGGAGAACGCCGACCTGACGGGGAGGGCTAACAGTGCTTCGGACGCCGGACCGGGGTCGCCCGCAGATGCCTCCGCCAATGTGACGGTTTTCACCACTCGGCCCGACACGCTTTTCGGAGCGACCTTCTTCATCCTGGCCCCGGAACATCCCCTGGTGGAGGACCTCGTGCGCGACCTGCCTCAGGAGGAGGAGGTCCGGCGCTATGTGGCCAAGGCGATGGGCACCTCCGCCATAGAGCGGGCCAGTATCGAGAAGGAGAAGACGGGCGTCTTCACTGGGCGCTACGCTATCAACCCGGTGACCGACGGGCGGATCCCAATTTACGTGGCCGACTACGTGCTGATGGAGTACGGCACCGGGGCTATCATGGCCGTCCCCGGTCATGACGAGCGCGACTTCGCCTTCGCGAAGAAGTACGGTCTGGACATCATCGAGGTCATCGAGACCCCCGCCGAGTTCAAGGACGCCGGCGGCAGACTGACCGCGGCCTATGCGGGTGACGGTCTGCTTGTGAACAGCGGGCCGTTCAACGGCCTTCCCAAGGATGAGGCCATCGTCAAGGTGACGGAATGGCTGAAGGAGCAGGGGAAGGCCGACTTCGCCGTCAACTACAAGTTGCGCGACTGGTTGCTTTCGCGTCAACGGTATTGGGGCGCACCCATCCCCATCGTGTACTGCGAGACATGTGGTGAAGTGGCCGTACCGGACGATCAATTGCCGGTGCTCTTGCCTGAGATCACCGACTATGCACCTAAGGGTAAGTCGCCGCTGGCGGCGGCCGAACATTGGGTGAACACCACTTGTCCGGCGTGCGGGGGATCGGCCCGCCGAGAGACCGACACGATGGATACTTTTGTCGACTCGTCGTGGTACTACCTGCGTTACACCTCTGCCGGGCGTGACGACGTAGCCTTCGACCGAGAAGCGGTGGACTATTGGCTACCGGTCGACCAGTACATCGGGGGGGTAGAACACGCCATTCTCCACCTGATGTATTCGCGGTTCTTCACGAAGGTGCTATACGACCTGGGGCTCGTCGGTTTCGAGGAACCGTTCAAGCGGCTCTTCACCCAGGGCATGATCTACTATCGCGGCGCCAAGATGAGTAAGAGCAAGGGCAACGTGGTGAGCCCGGACGAGATGGTGGCAAAGTACGGCGCCGACTCGGTGAGAAGCTACGTGCTCTTCATGGGCCCGGCCGAGAGCGACGCCGAGTGGAACGATCAGGGCATCGAGGGGATCTATCGTTTCCTGGGTCGGGTATGGCGACAGGTGACCGAGGCCATCGAGGAGAGGATCCTGGATGGGGCCGGAGCATCCGCCGCCACCGGTGTACCCGGCGGCGTCGGTGCGGAGACCGGGAGCACGGCCCCCGAGACAGGGGAAGCCCCCACGGGCGCCGATTCCCCAAGGGCCGGCGGCACGGGTGTCGAGAGTGCCCGCTTCGAAGAGGCGGCGTTGACCACGGCCGAGCGGGCACTTCTCGTCAAGACCAACCAGGTGGTGGCGAAGGTCACTCAGGACGTAGGCGAGCGCTTCCGTTTCAACACGGCGCTCGCGGCCATCATGGAGCTTTCCAACGATATAGGGGCCGCGCGGGCCACGGGCCGCGCGGCGACAGGGGCCTCGGGGGCGGGTGAAGGCGTCGAAGGTCCCGCATCGACTGATGCTCCTGAGGCGATTGCTCGTTCCTTCGGCCTCGCGGCGACCCCACAAGGCAAAGCGGTGCTTGCTCACTCTATGGCCACGATGGTGCGTCTGCTCGAACCCTTCGCCCCACATATGGGCGCCGAGCTCTGGCAGATGATGGGGGGTAGCGATATCTGGGATGCTCCCTGGCCTGAGGCCGACGAGCGCTTTCTCACCGCCGAAACCATTGAGCTGGCGGTGCAGGTCAACGGCAAGGTGCGCGACCGGGTAACGGTGGCTGCCGACGCCTCCGAGGCCGACGTCCTGGCCGCCGCGAAGCTGCTGCCCGGCGTGGCCAAGTACCTGGAGGAGAAGACCCTGGTCAAGGAAGTCGTCGTACCGGGGCGGCTGGTCAGCTTGGTGGTGAAGTAGGCGGCGAGGTCGGGGTGGTCAGTGAGTCCCTCTGCCGGCTCGATGTTAGACCGGATCGATGCTTAGGGTGCCAAGCATGTGACGTTGCGTGCACCATACCGCGCGGGCAGGAGGAATCTGCGTTTGGACGACGCACCGGTTCGTTGCGGTGAGGTTCCTCGCGGTATGGGAATCGGAGACGCCGACTCTGCGGATGAGGCTACAGCGGCTTTGTGCCGCCCCGTGGGACTACGCCGAGCGCGACGCCGACTCCCCGGCGACTTGTGAAAAGCTCGCTCCCATAAACAACAGGGGCGGCCTCGCGGCCGCCCCTGATTCCGTATCCCAAGCCCGCTCTTGCGGGCCGGTTGCAGATCTTACTACGCTGGGCCTATTGACGTATTACTTGTTCGCCCTGTTCTCCACCAGGTCATCGACCACGGCCGGGTCGGCCAGAGTGGTGACGTCGCCCAAGTCGGTGATCTCGTTGGCTGCGATCTTCTTGAGGATGCGGCGCATGATCTTACCGGAACGGGTCTTCGGCAGGCCCGGGGCCCACTGGATGGCGTCTGGAGTGGCGATCGGGCCGATCTCGGCACGCACGTGCTTGATCAGTTCTTTCTTCAGATCGTCTGTGGGTTCGACGCCCGCGTTGAGAGTCACGTAGGCATAAATGCCCTGACCTTTGATGGGATGCGGCATGCCCACGACAGCGGCCTCGGCCACGGAGTCGTGGCTGACCAGAGCCGACTCCACCTCGGCTGTGCCCATACGGTGGCCGGAGACGTTGATGACGTCGTCCACGCGCCCGGTGATCCAGTGGAAGCCGTCTTCGTCACGCCGGCAGCCGTCGCCGGTGAAGTATAGGCCGGGATATTGGATGAAGTAGGTTTCTTTGAAGCGCTCTGGGTCGCCGTATACGCCGCGCATCATGCCGGGCCAGGGCTTCCGTACACAGAGGTTGCCAACGCCGGGGCCGGTGATCTCATTGCCGTCCTCGTCGACAATAACCGGTTCCACGCCAAAGAAGGGGAGGCCGGCTGAGCCGGGCTTGATCTTCATAGCGCCCGGCAGCGGGGTGATGAGGATGCCGCCGGTCTCGGTCTGCCACCAGGTGTCGACGATCGGGCAGCGGCCGCCACCAATGAGATCGTGGTACCAAAGCCACACTTCAGGGTTGATGGGCTCGCCTACGGTGCCAAGCACCCGCAGGGACGAGAGGTCGTGTTTAGTGACCCAGTCGTCACCCTCGCGGGCGATTGCGCGGAGGGCGGTGGGAGCGGTGTAGAAGATGTTGACCTTATACCGCTCGATCACAGACCAGAAACGGTCGGGCCCAGGATAACTGGGGATGCCCTCGAAAAGGACGCTGGTCGCTCCATTGCAGAGTGGGGCGTAGACAATGTAGGTATGCCCGGTGACCCAGCCGATGTCGGCGGTGCACCAGTACACCTGCTCGGGGTGGTAGTCGAAAATCAACTCGTGGCTCATAGCCCCGAAAAGCAGGTAGCCGCCGGTGGTGTGCAGGACGCCCTTGGGTTTGCCCGTCGAACCAGAGGTGTAGAGGATGAAGAGCGGATCTTCTGCATCCATCTCCTCACAGGGGCAATCAGTGGTGATGTCGGGGGCCGCCAGCTCCTCGTGGTACCAGGTGTCGCGCCCTTCGACCCACGAGATGTCGGCTCCGGTGTGCTTGACCACTATGCACTGCTTGACCGAGGGACTCTCGGCCATGGCGGCGTCGGCGGAGGTCTTGAGCGGGGTGGGGCGACCGCCACGAAGACCCGTATCGGCGGTGATCAGCATGGTCCCTTCAGCGTTGATGATGCGGTCCCGCAGGGCCTCGGCGGAGAAGCCGCCGAACACCACACAGTGGATAGCACCGATACGGGCGCAGGCCAGCATGGAGATCGGCAGTTCGGGGATCATTGGCAGGTAGATGACTACCCGATCGCCTTTCTTGACGCCCTTTTTCTTGAGAACGTTGGCGAACTTGGTCACTTCTTCCCAAAGCTGCCGGTAGGTGATGGTTCGAGTCGAGTCGGGAGAGTCGCCTTCAAAGTAGTACGCTACCTTGTCGGCCACCGGGGTCTCGAGGTGCCGGTCAAGGCAGTTGTAGGCTACATTGAGTTTGCCTCCCTCGAACCAGCGGATCTGGGCCTCGGCGAAGTTGTGATTCTGTACGTAGTCCCACTTCTTGAACCAATGCAGTCTCTTCTCAGCCTCTTCAGCCCAAAAGGCATCGGCGTCGTTGATGGACCGTTGGTACATCTCCTGGTACTGTTCCATACTCGAGACCCAAGCGGTCTTCTGGAACTCAGCCGGGACGTCGAAGATTCTTTCCTCTGGGGTTTCGTTTGCCACAGGTCTCCTCCGGTGCTACCGATTTTTAGACAGCGAATACACCTCGATTGGAATCGAGGTCGGGTGCAAAACATACGTAGAATACCATACCCGGTCAACCCCCGCTCTGCCGTCTTATGGGCTGACCGTTGAGCGCTCAAAGACGGTGTGTGAGACAGTATGAACGGGCCAAGCTCAATGGACCAAGCGACGGTTCTCCTCCGCACGCGGGTCGTCGGTATTTAGGAGGATAGATGTTCATTCAAGTCTGCGGAGCGGCACGGACCGTCACGGGCTCGTGCTACTTGGTCGAGGTCGGGAGCAGCCGCTTTTTGGTGGATTGTGGGATGCACCAAGGAGGTGAGAGGGAGGAGGCTCTCAACTACCAACGCTTCCCGTTCGATCCGGACGAACTCGACTTCATGTTGCTCACCCACGCCCACATCGATCATTCGGGCAGGCTGCCACGCCTTGTCAAACAGGGCTTCTCGTCCCCCATATACGCCACTCCTGCCACGTGCGATCTCGCCGAGATAATGCTGCTCGATTCAGCGTATATCCAGGAGATGGAAGCCGAATGGCAGACGCGCAAGGCCCGGAGGGCAGGCAGAAAAGGAGCGGAGCCGCTCTACACCGAGAACGACGCCCGCGACACCGTGCCACTACTCAAACCAGTGGCCTACCACACTCCTTTTCAGCTGGCGCCCGAGGTATCCGTGAAGTTCTATGATGCCGGGCATATCCTGGGCTCCGCCTTCGCGGAGGTGACTCTGGAAGAGCGGGGTGAGCGCGTGCGGGTGCTCTTCAGCGGCGATATAGGCCAACCCGACCGCCCCATCATCCGTGATCCGGAGATCATTGAAGAAGCTGATTTCGTCATCATGGAGTCAACCTACGGCAATCGGCTCCATGAGAACAACGGGGCTCCCGAAGACCAATTGGCCGAGATCCTCGAACAGGCGAAGCGGACCGGGGGCAATGTCATCATCCCCTCGTTCGCGGTAGGGCGGACTCAGGAGGTGGTCTACTTCCTCCGTCAGATCATCGAAGAGCGTGGTTTGGAGATGCCCATTTACGTGGACAGCCCCCTGGCCCGCCGAGCGACCGATATTTACCGACGCCATCGCGAGGTCTTTGATGAGGAGGCCTGGAAGCTGGTCGGAGAGCCGGGCGGGATCTTCGATTACCCGCAGCTTCACTACACCGGGGGTGCCGATGAATCACGCGCTCTGAACGAGGAAAAGGGGGTGGTCATCATCTCGGCCAGTGGGATGGCCGACGCAGGCCGTATCCGCCATCATCTGAAGCATAACTTGTGGCGTCCCGAGGCACATGTGGTGATTGTCGGGTACCAAGCCCAAGGGTCGCTGGGCCGTCGCCTGTTGGACGGGGTCGATACGGTCCGTCTCTTTGGCGAAGAGATCGCAGTAAGGGCCCACATCCACGACATCACCGGACTGTCGGCCCACGCCGACCAGAGACAGTTGCTCACCTGGGCTTCCCGCTTCCGGTCACCACGCCTTGTCGTTCTCACCCACGGGGAGCCCGAGGCGGCTATGGCGCTCAGGCGGTTGCTCGAAGAGCAGCGGGGATTCACTGTGGCGGTGGCCAACATGAACGAGGTGTTCGACTTATCCAAGGCCCCACGTACTAAGTAGGACGAGGGAGGTGGTCATGCGGGCCATGATCTTGGACGCTCCAGGTCGGCCGTTGCGGCTTGTGGAGTCCGCCGTACCGACGCCGGGACCGGGTCAAGTGCGGGTCAAGGTTCAAGCATGCGGGCTGTGCCGTACCGATCTTCATGTCGTCGACGGCGAGTTGACTCGGCCGAAGCTGCCTTTGATACCCGGTCATCAAATAGTAGGGGTAGTGGATGCAGTGGGCGCGGATGGGGGCGCGCCGTCTGGGGAGACCGCCGAGGGCGATCTGGTTCTCGGGCAAATGGTGGGGGTGCCCTGGCTGGGGCGGACCTGCGGGCACTGCCGCTACTGCCTGAGTGGGCGGGAGAACTTGTGCGACGAACCAGGCTTCACCGGCTATGACATCGATGGCGGTTTTGCTGAATACACGGTGGCCGATCGACGGTTCACCTTCCCTATACCGGCGGGATACCCTCCGGCGCAGGCGGCACCGTTGCTCTGTGCGGGGCTTATAGGCTACCGTTCCTTATGTATGAGCGGCGACGCCGAACGGCTGGGGATCTATGGGTACGGAGCCGCCGCGCATATCGTCACTCAGGTGGCCCGTCACCAGGGGCGCCGGGTGTTCGCGTTCACCCGGCCGGGCGACGAGACTTCCCAGGCCTTCGCCTTGGAAATGGGGGCGGAATGGGCAGGCGATACCGCACACCAGGCTCCAGAAGAGCTCGATGCGGCAATCATCTTTGCCCCGGCGGGAGAATTGGTGCCGGTGGCTCTGCGGGCGGTGGCCAAGGGAGGCGTGGTCGTATGCGGGGGGATCCACATGAGTGACATCCCCTCCTTCCCGTACGAGATTCTCTGGGGGGAGCGTACGGTGCGATCGGTGGCCAATCTGACCCGGCGTGATGGCGTCGAGTTCTTGGCGTTGGCGCCGCGGGTGCCGGTGCGCACCGAGGTGGAACTTTTCGCCCTCGAAGATGTGAACGAGGCCATCGCACGTCTACGTACGGGGCGTATTAGGGGGGCGGCTGTGATGACGGTGGACGCTCCGTCCGCCTGAGGTCGCGGTCGCGGAGCCATGGGGCTATAGGCCTGATGCGCGACCCGGGAGGCGACGGCAGATCCATGCAACCGCCTTCATCTTGTTTTACCGATGAGGCCGGAATGCCGGACAGGAACGGGGAAGACATCGCGACAGCCAAAGATCCACCTAGGTTGTGAGGAGGGGACATGGAATACGAAGGGTTGCTGGCGTTGGTCAAGGGCCGTCGGACAGTGAGAGCTCTAAAACCAGATCCGATACCTGACGACTTGGTCGACAAGATGCTCGAACTCGCCCGCTGGGCGCCGACCGGCTTCAATATGCAACCGGTGGAGTTCTTGGTCGTTCGCGACCTCCACCTCCGTCGGCAGATCAAGAAGATCGTGGAGGACTGGGCAGAACACGACTTCTACGCGCTCGAAGCTACTAGAGAGGTGTGGCAGGGGCCGCCCTGGACCCTGGAGAATCGGGGCAGGGTCGTATGTCCTTTGGCCCCCGTCTATATCTTCGTGCTCGGAGACACACGTCGGCGCCTCGGACTGCCTATGAACGCCCGCTACGCCAAAGCCAAGGGAGACTCCATATTCGAGACATCTCTTGCCAATGCCTTCATGTACCTCTGGTTGGCGGCGCACTCGTTGGGGCTGGCCGCGCAACCGGTGTCGGCGGTGAAAGACGGCACCGTGCGGGGTCTGGTCACTCATCTGCTCAACCTTCCGGACTTCGTCTATGTCTACGAGCTTCTGGTCGTGGGGTATTCGGCTTTGGAGAAAGGGTCCGCGGCCAAGTTGATGCGCCATCTCGACGAGATGGTTCATTACGACAGGCTGCAAGACGACGATCTTCTGAGCGAGGAAGAGCTTCGTAAGCAGATCCGCAAGCTGAGGTTGGGCAATGTCGCCAGACACCGAGAGGCGGAGCAAGCTCCGACTACACTTGAGGTAGACGACGCCGGCTCATGAGGGCGG
>JAXGNF010000087.1:0-9605 GCA_040768135.1 Thermoleophilia bacterium
CGCTCCTTTCGGCGACGCCGGTCGCCTACTCTACGCTCGCTCCCAGGGTACCCGTACTCCACGCGGTCTGAGTCGTTGCCCATGAGTGGAGTATAGCCTTTTAGTCGAGATGTTGCACACTAAGACTATCGATCAGACTGAGTCTTGTGGCACTCTGTCATCTAGACCTTGTGCCTAGCCTCTGCTTGCAAACCCGCCTCGGCTTCCAGCGGACTTAGCGCTCCGGTCGTGCATCCCTGGGCCAACTCCCGCCATGTCTTGAACAGCACTGGGCCGGCATAAGCAAGGCCCGCTAGGAGTACCAACCCGCCAAGACTGATCACATATCCAGATAGATACCCGTACAGCAGAGGAGCCACCAAAGTGCCCAGTAAGCCGGCCGCTTGGATGAAGGTCTGCTCCAATCCTTGTACCGTCCCAAGCCAGCGAGGCGGCACCACCTGGACGAGGAACGCCGCCTTGGCCGGATACGACCAGGCCACTGCAAATCCCTCGATCACGTTCACGATCATGAACAGAGCCAGGTTTTTTGTGGCACCGTAGGTGATCCAGGCAAAAGCAGAGATGACATATCCTGAGAACATCAGCACCCAGCGGTTATAACGATCGGCGAGATAGCCCCCTAGAAACGCAAACAGCATGGGCACGCTGAATGCCACCCACGTGTAGCCAATGAACCGCATCGAGGCCCCAAGATGCCGCAGCCATAGACTCCACAGCACCTCCCATACGCCCATCGCGAGATGTCCGGTGAACGCCACCACCAAGAAGGCGATGACCGGCCGTGTGACCAACTCCCGATACGGCGGACGCTTCACTTTGACCGCGCGCCGTCGCTTGGCATGCTCAGGCTCTTTTATGACCACGAATAGAACTACAGCAGTAATGGCCGAAAGTGCAGCGCCGAACAGAAAAACCGTGTAGAAGGCCCATTTACCTTGCCCTCCCCCCAGACTGTAGAGCGGCACTGCCACGACCGGCCCGGCGACCAAGCCCCCGAACTGAGCCGTGGTCAGCCACCCATACGCGCGGCTCCGCGTCTGTTCGGTGGAAAGCTCAGCCACCAACGCCTGGCCGGCTGGGGTGATGGCGGCCGCTCCTACTCCCTCCAGAAGCCGGAAAAGGGTGAACCATCCCGGGTGCGTGGTGGATATGAAGAGAGCGCAGGCCACCGCATAGAAGACAACGCCCGCAACGATGACCGGCTTGCGCCCGATAACATCGCTCAGCCGCCCCAGGGGCGCGGCAAAGAGCATCGTCCCCACATAGTAGGAAGCCGCTACCACCCCGATGAGCCACACAGAGGCGTGAGCCTGTTCCTGCAGGAAGACGGGCAGATAGGGCAGAATCGCTCCGAAACCCGCCCAGACGACAAAACCCGCCACGCTGATAACGGCTAACTGAGCCCACTCGGTCCGTTCGGGACCGACCGGAGCAGGCTCCGGATTGGGCGGGTCGTTCTGCAAGCCGAAGCCTGGTTCACTTGTCACGGATGTGCTCATGTGGGAAGGTTGCATCCAGTCCAAATGGCAAAAAAACGCGCCGGGCGCGCAGATGTTCAGGCTACCACGTCAAGCGCGTTTCTGAGGGAGGCTGAAGGAGCGATGCGGGAACACCCGGGACGGGATTTCCAGGAGAAGACGTCCTATCACAGGGACTCGATGGAGGAATACGAACTCGATTGGAGGAGTAAGCCTCCGCTCTACAAATTCTATAATCACTCTCCGGTGATCGCCCTTCCTACACCGGTGCCGGCGCCGGACGAAAGCCAAACGGCTGATCTCTTCGCCTGTGTGGCCGGGCGGCGCAGTGTGCGCTCCTTCGGTGCCACTCCCCTCTCCCTCTCCGAGCTATCTCACCTCCTGTGGGCCTCGGCCGGCATCACCACCTCGTACATAACCCCCCACGGCCAAGACTTCTATCGCGCCGCCCCCGCCGCCGGCGCCCTCTATCCCATCGAGACGTACGTGATAGCCAACAAGGTTGAGGAGTTGGACCCCGGCCTTTATCACTACCGCGTCGCGGGATTGGATATCCTGGAGCGCCCGATCGCCGAGGGGAGCCACGCAGTCGAACTCCTTAGATCGGGTGACCTGCGAGGCGAGATCGCCGCCGCCGCCCTCGACCAAGCCATATGCGCCAAAGCCGGCGCCGTGTTTCTGTGGACCGCGGTCTTCGCACGGTCGACGTGGAAGTACCGAGAGAGGGCCTACCGGTACTTCTACCTCGATGCCGGCCACATGGCGGGCCATCTCTCGTTGGCTGCCGTGGCCCTGGGTCTCGGCAGTTGCCCCCTTGCCGCCTTCTACGACGACGAGATCAATGCCCTCCTTGGCATCGATGGGGAGAACGAGGGGATCGTCTACATGATGGCCGTGGGCAGGCCAAGCCGCCCGTTCGGCGGCAAGAGAGACGACCGCCATACGGCCCGCCCGAAGGAGTAGCGGGAGCCCTACAAGCCAACCCCGAAGCCCATCATCGCCGGTAGGCCGGCCGCCTTCAGGTGTCCGTTGAGCGTCGTTTGCTCACATACTTGATGTTGGGGTCAGAAACGTAGCCGATCGCCTCAAAGAATGAGAAGGATGCCTCGTTAGGAGCTTCAATGAGGGCGGCTGCGATCTCAATGCCCTGAGCCGCCAGTCGAGCCTCGACCTCATTCACCAACGTCCGGCCGATTCCGCGCCGCCGATAAGCCCGAGCCACCGCCAGGCGGTTGATCCACCCTTTGCGGCCGTCATGCGTGCCGAAGACCACCCCTACGACCTCACCTTCGACTTCGGCAAGCAGAAACATCGCCGTGTCCCGCTCCAATTCTTTTGCGACCCGCTGTCGCTCGTCCCTCCCTTGCGGTCTGAAGGGCAAACCGGTCTCTTCCCACAGGCGCCGCACCGTGTCGTAGTCGTCTGCGCGCATGTCGCGGATCACTGCCGGACAGACCACTGCTGCCCCGTCGCCATCGTAAGTCATGGTCTATGCAATCCCTCCGAGATCGTCAACGCCACTCGTGAGCGTTCTGCAACACGATCGCGGCAGCATAGCGTATCCAAGGGATTCAAGGAGAACCGCAGTCCGCACTCCACGGCCTCATTGCTCCACCCCCACGAAGATGCTACGGTCGACTTGGTAACCACGGAACAAGGAGGCGGCGATGAAGATCGTCGTCGGGTACGTAATCTCCGACGAAGGAAGAGCGGCTCTTGAGTGGGCCATCGATGACTCACGTCGGCACGGCAGCCATATTGTGGTGGTCCACTCCATCCGAGGCGGAGGCAGCCTTGAGGCCGAAGAGGAAGAAGTGCTGGCCTACCGTAAGGAGCTGGATGCCATCGAGCGCCGGCTTGCTGAGGAAGGTATCCCCCATACTGTGCGCCGGCTGATCAGAGGCATGACTCCGGCGGAGGACCTGAACGCAGTCGTGACTGAAGAGGGCGCGGACATGATCGTCATCGGCCTTCGCCGTCGGTCGCGGACAGGCAAGCTGCTGATGGGAAGCGACGCCATGGAGATCCTGCTACAGGCAGACTGTCCCGTCGTTGGCGTCAAGGCAGGCTGGACCCCAACGGAGACCTAGGACCCCCTTGAGGCTCGACCGTGACGTGTTCCGGCGCCGCCTGTGCGCCGAAACACGTCCACCTTTTCCCTAGCTGATCTTCGTGCTGTGGTCTACTCCAGGGCCTGGAGGGCGCTGATCACTTCGCCAAGACGCCTGATCTTCTCACCGTAGGTGGCCCAGTCATCGTCCCGTTGAGCAGCCCGCGCCTCTTCATAGAGTTGCTCGGCCAGATCGAGCAGGGCGCCCCGGTCGGTGGGCAGTCCGGGTCCGATGATCGTCGTGGTGGTGGTCGATGCAGTCGTGGTGGTCACCGACGCGGTCGTCGTGGTAGCCGAGGGCACCGTGGTGGTGGTCGGTCCAGTCGTCGTAGTAGCCGAGGGCACCGTGGTGGTGGTAGCGCCGCCCGAAGCCGAGAGCGCCGTTTCGAGCGCCAGCCGGAGGCTGCGCTCCATCACCACCACGTCACCGTACGCCACGATGACACGAGTCAATTCGGGGATCGCGCTTTGTTCGGCCTGCAGGTACAGAGGCTCAACATATACGACTGAGTCTTCCACCGGGACCACAAGGAGATTACCCCGTATCACATCACTGCCGGCCTGGTCCCACAGAGTAATCTGGGCAGAGATGACCGGGTCATTGCTGATACGCGCCTCTACCTGGGCGGGCCCGAACACAAGCTTGTCTTTCGGGAAGGAGATGACCAAGAGATCGCCATATTGGTCACCGTCCATACGCGCGGCCATCCAGGAGATCATGTTTTGCTTAGTCCGCGGAGTGAAGGGCTGAAGGAGCACGAATTCCTCTTTTTTATTCCCAGGCAAGACCATCATCAAGTAATACGGCTTGACCTGGATCTGCTCCCCCCCATACACCTCGGTGGGAATCTCCCAAACGTCTTCTTTGTTGTAGAAGACCTGCGGATCGGTCATATGAAAGACCGCGAGCTTCTCCGCCTGCGCACTCAGAAAATCCTCCGGATATCGTAGGTGTCGGCGGATATCATCGGGCATCTGATCGCCGGGGGTGAACAACCCCGGAAAGACGTTACCCCAAGCGTTGGCCACTCCGTCATCGGGGTCGATCTGGTAGAAGGTCGTGTCTCCGTTATAGGCATCGATGACCACTTTGATGGGATTACGAAGGTAGTTGGCCCCTTTTGATTGCAAGGGTTCGGAGTAGGGGAAGCGGTCCGTCGACGTGTAGGCGTCCCAGATCCACACCAGACTACCGTCGTCCCGAATAACTATGTACGGGTCGCGGTCATACTGCAGGAAGGGCGCAATAGCCTGGGCACGCTCCTCCAGTGAGCGCCGGAATAGTATGCGGGAATCGGACCGTAGATAGTCGGAGACCAGTAGTTTGATAGTGCCGTACCGCAAGGCAAACATAAGCCGCTTCCCGACGGTACCGATACCGACACCGCCGGTCCCCTCATACTCCGTGAACACGTTGGCGTCGCCCATCGGGTAGTCGAATTCCTTCGCCGTGGTCTTGACCAGCACAAAGCCGCCCGTGAGTTCGCCGTAGTAGATCTCCGGACGCGTGACTTTGAGTGACGTCTGGGTCTGAGGAGGGATGTCGCGCACCAGGAGCCTCGGTAATCCCTGTTCAGTGGCCTCACTGACGGGGCTGACAACTACGCCGTACCCATGCGTGTAGGTCAGGTGTTGGTTGACCCAGGTTTGCGCCTCAGAGCTCACCTTGGACCGATCGAACTCGCGCGCGGCCAGAAGGACCTGCCGATACATGTCATCCACCACGTATCGGTCGACGTCGACATCATTGAAGCTGTAGTAAGTCCGGATCTCCTGGATCTGTTTGTACGTCCGCGAAGCCGGACCGGGGTCCCATACCCTGATGTTGTCAACGGTGGCCGCATTGGTCTCGATAGAACCCAGATCAAGATTGGTCTCGGCCCGGAATGGGGTGGTCTGTACCTCACCGAGGCCGAAGGCCCAGCGGGTGGCGTTTATATTGTTCTTGATGTAGGGGGTCTCTTTTTCAAGCTCAGTGGGCACCACCTGATACTGCTGGATGATGGCCGGGTACACCTGGCCCGCAAACAGCCACGTCACCACCAGTAGCCCGAGAGCAGCAGCAGGGAAACGCCAGCCCTTGAAGTAGATGTTGATAAGGAAGAGAACGGCGGCTATTACTGCCACGATGGCCAGAAACCGCAAAACAGGGATCTGTACATGGACATCGGTATAGCTGGGCCCGAATGTCGCTCCGCGCTCCGAATAGGCCAGGTTCCACACTGCCAGCATGTAATCGGCCGCCTTACCCAGTAGAGCCACGGCCACGATGGCCAGCAGATGAGCTTTCACACGAGGAGCCGCCCAGAGGCTACGCCCCTTCAGACCAACCGCCCGGTGGGCAACGTATATCCCGGCAGCCGCTACGAAGCCGAAGAAGAAGCAGATCATCACGAAAGTCAGGATGCTGCGCAGGAAGGGCAGAGTGTAGACGAAGAAAGCGGCATCCCGTCCGAACACGGGAGTGACGAAGCCGAAATCCACCTGCTTGAAGTACAGCCAGATCCGCTCCCACGACCCGCCGTAGTTCAGGCCCACTATCACCGCCAATGCGATGGCTACCGCCAGGAAGATGCGACGGCCGCCCCGCCTGCGCGTGTCGAGCAGCTCGTAGACATTGTCTTCACCGTCGGCGACCGGTGCGACCTTCGGCAGGAGGTGCATAGCCAACCGGATGTTGCCGTACACCACTCCAAAGAACAGCACCCCCGCGACCACCATCACCACCAGACGGGCCCAGAGTCGAATCCAGAACACGTTGGTGTAACCCATCTCCTGGAACCAGAGATAGTCGGTGAAATACCGAGAGAAGACCCACAGCAGGATCACTAAGATAACGATCCCCAGGGGCACGAGGATGATCGAGCGGCGCTTCCAGCTGGAACTTTCCCACCAGCGCCCGAAGCCCTCCAGTCGCTCGGTCACGTTCCTCATAGGTGTGGGGCCCTGCATCCCACCATTGTCACCACCGCCGACCATGCGGCCTCCTAGTCCGGGAGTCTCTAATGAACCTTGTCAATCTATCACATACGCCAGAGAGACCTTCCCGCCGGGCCGATCCCCTCCCCTTTGAGGCCCCCTCAGGCTTCCTCCCCCAGCAGTACAACAGCACTACGGCGCCGAGCCGTCCCCCGTCTCTTCTTCGATTGCCCGGCGCATCCTCGCCAAAGCCTCTGCCAGGAGCCGGCGGTTGCAGCCGAAGTTGAGCCGAAGATAGCCGGGAGCCCCAAAGTCATCCCCAGGGGATAATCCCACTCCGGCGTTTTCAAAGAAAACAGCAGGATCGGCCAAGCCTAACGATCGCGCATCGATCCAGGCCAGATATGTTGCTTCAACATGGGTCGTCTGGAGTCCCGGCATAGATGCGATCTCTGATTCCACCATGTCCCGGTTGCCACGCAGGTAGTCGAGGAGAGCCCGGTGCCAGCCCGCTCCGGCTTCGTAGGCGGCCTGAGCCGCAGTGTAACCGAGCACATTGACGTGGGGGACGATCCCCTCCATCGCTTTCGTGAACGCCGTACGCAGAGCGGGATCGCGGATGACCGCGAGCGAGCAGCCCAGCCCCGGCACGTTGAACGTTTTGCTGGGAGCCAATAGGGTTATGGTCCGGGCGGCAGCCGCAGGCGACAATGTCGCTACTGGGATATGAGTCTTGTCCTCGTCGAGCACCAGTCCGGCATGGATCTCGTCGGACCCTATGACTAGGTCATGGCGCTCGGCCACCTCGACCAACATCCGCAACTCCTCTTCCGACCAAGCCCGCCCCACGGGATTATGTGGCGAGCACAGCAGTAGAAGCCTGCTTTTTGTGGTGAGCGACCGCTCCAGGGCCTCAAGATCCATCTCCCAATGACCGGCATTCACCACCAGCGGCACCCTGACCGTACTGCGCTCCGCCAACGCGGGAGCCGACAAGAAGGGTGGGTATATCGGAGTGAAAGTGACCACCTCGTCTCCACGCACGCCTACGGCTCTACTGAGCACGTTCAGGCCTGAGACCAGTCCGGGTAGCCACACGATCCACTCCCGCTCCACCTTCCAGTCGTATTCCGCCAAGAGGGAGGCGAGAACGGCCTCTTCTAACCCAGCGGGCGCGTGGGTGTAGCCGAAGACCCCGTGAGCCACACGTCGATGCAGGGCTTCAATGACTGCCGGTGGCGACCGGAAGTCCATATCGGCTACCCATAAAGGGATGACGTCCTGCCCCTCGTATCTATCCCACTTCAAGCTGGCGGTGTCGCGACGGTCCACGGGGGTATCGAAGTCAAAATACGCATCCCCGGGATCGAGACCGGCAGGGCCTTTCATACTCTAATCTTCATGCTGGTCGCCATGATTGCAATGGCTCACCCCCGCCCGTTGCGCCGGCGCGGTCTGCAACGGGCGCATCGGTTCCGCCGGACACAGCGGCAGTATCGTGGTCCACGCCCGGCGCGCCGGTACAGCCGGCGAACGTTTCGTTGGCGTAGCCCACCGCCGCCACGATGCCGCAACGGAGGGCCGGCACAGTGACACAACGGACAACTGCTCTTCCTAGCGCACCAAGACGGGTACGCCTGTCGCCTTCTCAAGCTTCGAGACATGCACTCGCCTCAAGTCGAAGCCGCGGGAGTCAAAACTCTCTCTCGGCACAATCAATAGAGCAGCCGCCACGCCGTGCTTCGATGGCGCAGAGCGCTGCTCCCTCCAGGCATTGTAGCCCTCCAGGTAATCATCTACTGTGAGGAGCCCAGCCGCTTTGATACTGCCACCGAATGTACGATTCTTGACCATGACCACATCAGCCCGAGATTCGTCCACACTCATGGTTTGCAGGGCCCGACGCAGCACAACGTGGCCGAGTTCCGAGGCAAGCAGCACCGAATGACCCTGGTGGCCAAGGACTGTGTCCCTCAGCATTTCGGCCCTGTGCGGATCGAAGTCGTATTCCATGGTCACACCCGCGTCTCCTTCGCAGCGGTTGGTCCACGACACCCTCAAGGCCCTACCGTCCCGCCGGATGTCCGCCACTACTTCCCCTGCGGGAAGAAGCATGTGCCAGGCCTCGACTCGGCAGCGCGGCCGGCGTCCGTTAATGGTATCGAAGACGTCATCCCGTCGGATCCCCGCCGCCCAGGCAAGAGAATCCTTGACGACGCCGCTGACCGTAGGGACAAGATCGGAGACATACGACGGTTCCACCAGAACGGGGCATGGCATATCGGACGGCAATCCACGCACGAACCCCCTCACTTCGGCGTAGATCAGCTCCGCATCAGGGAAGACGGCCGGGTCGGCTCGTGAGGAGAAGGCCGGTACGACAACCTGTACTGCAGAGGCTCCCCTCTCGGCCAGAAACGCGATAGTCTCCCCAATATCATCCCATCCCACAAGGTTAGGCATCGCTACTAGACTCCCGCTGAAACGGACCCGCGAGGCCGCCAGTAACCCAACCCCTGCGATCGTCCTTCGGGCCTCTTCCGGGGTTTCCCGCATCAGGAGACCTCTCCCTCGCTCAGACGAGCTGTTTAACGAAACGTGGACGACGATACCGCCCAACTCCTCGAGAAGCGCCACGATCTCATCCGTCAACCTCCTCCCGTTGGTCGTGATCTCCAGAGGAGTGTCGGGAAAGACACGTCTCACCAACGAAAGGACCTCACAGAAGTCGGGGTGTAAAAACGGCTCTCCCTCGATAATAGGAGTAGCCGATTCACCGATGGTGATGACCCGCCCCGGGTCTAGAAAAGCCATCGTGCGGGTGATCTCCGGCATAGACCGTACTCCTATCGATACAGTCACAATGTCAGGAGGGTTGTTCTTGTGGCTGCAAAAAACGCAGCGACAATCGCAACGCGAGGTAAGCGGCAGGATATTGGCCTCGACCGCCGAGTCGAGGATGAAACGATCGATCTCTGTTACAGAGGGCGGCTTCACACTACGTCACTGAGAACCGCACCGAGGGTGCCACCGCGGTCAAGAGCCGGAGGGGGCAGAGACGGACGGAGCGGGCCGCCCCCCCCCCGCCGCGGGCC
>JAXGNF010000088.1:0-9325 GCA_040768135.1 Thermoleophilia bacterium
ACCGATGGATCGCGGCCTATGGGCCGACGGTGGAGGCGTTGTTGCGGGGGGGCGCGGGCGTGGAACGTCCCGCCCCCGCCGTTGCCTGGGGCGACCGGGTGGCGGCCGGTCGCCTCCGCGACGGTTGATTCAGGGGCCGGGTCTAAGACGGGGTCGGACGGCCAAGGTTCGGGCAGGTTTGCAAGGGGGGCCGGGCGGGCTCCGGCGGCCAATCGGCGCAGGATGCCGTCGACGCGCCGCAGCATCTCGGCCGCGGCGCGTCGGGTGAAGGTGAGGAGGAGGATGCGGCCCGGGTCGGCGCCGGTAGCAATCTTGTAGGCGACACGATGGGCGAGGGTGGCCGTTTTGCCCGTGCCGGCGCCGGCCACGATCAGGAGCGGTCCCTCACCGTGGACGGCCGCCGATTGTTGCTGTTCGTTCAGTTCGGCCAAGATGGCCTTGATGGCAGTGTTGTCCACGTGAAGCGTACTCTCCGTCCACTGGCGAGCCTGTTGGCCTGTGGAGTAAGCATACAGGGCGCTCCGGACGGCAGCACGGGGAACATGTCCGCCGCCTGCCTCAAGTAGACCTCGCCACGAAGGGCAATAATAAAACTATACTGGGAGGTGTCCGCCCGATCGACGATCGATACCGGTCAGCGGACGGACGGAGGTGGACGATGGGGTGGCCAACGCACCTTTCATTCGAACGGTTTTGTAAGCGGCGCTGGGGAATCGCGTGTGCCCTTGGGCTCATTCTTGTGTTGTCCGGCATGGCGGGTGTCGCCTGCGGGTCGTCCGGACTGAAGCAGGTAGAGCTTGATTCTGGACCAATCACCGGTGAACGTCTGAAGCACGACGATGTGGAGATCTGGGTCTTTCGAGGCGTGCCCTACGCGGCCCCGCCCGTCGGCGACCTGCGCTGGAAACCCCCTCAGCCGGTCCAGTCGTGGAGCGAACCAAGAGCGTGTACGTCCTTTGGGCCTTCTTGCCCGCAGCCCGGCCAGGGAGGGTCGTTCTACATCGATGTCCTAGCGGTCGGCTCCACCGACGAGGACTGTCTGTACCTGAACGTGTGGTCGCCCGCTGAGTCCAGCGATGAGCGACTCCCGGTCATGGTGTGGATCCACGGGGGCAGTTTCGAGACGGGTTCAGGCTCGATGGCGATCTACGATGGGCGCAACCTCGCTGCGCGAGGGGTGGTTGTGGTCACTATCAATTATCGCCTGGGCCCCTTCGGGTTTCTTGCCCATCCGTCCCTCTCGGCCGAGTCGCCCCACGGAGTCTCGGGAAACTACGGCCTGCTCGATCAGATTGCCGCACTGGAGTGGATCCAGCGTAACATCGCCGGTTTCGGCGGAGATCCGGGTAATGTGACCGTGTTCGGGGAATCCGCCGGAGCTATCAGCATCCTCGACCTTCTGGTCAGTCCCTTGGCCTCCGGTCTGTTTCACCGGGCCATCAGTCAGAGCGGCATCCTGCTCGACGACGGCTTCGGAGTGTCGACGACCGGTACCCTTGAGCAAGGGGAGTCTGCGGGAGAAGCATTCGCCGCGCGGCTGGGAGTGAGTGATTCGAGTGACGCCCTGGCCCGGTTGCGGACGAAGACCGCAGATGAGTTACTGGCGGCGATGACGGCGGTCGCTCCAGGAACGGCCCTACTGGAACAGGGTCTGGTCTGGAAACCGGTAGCCGACGGTTACGTGCTTCCCGACCGGCCGAGTAGACTATGGGCGGCAGGTGAGCGCCATAACGTCCCACTATTGATCGGCTCCAACGCTGATGAAGGCAACACCTTTCTCTCCGGGCTCTCGGTGGCGAAAGGGGACTACGAGTCTCTGATGGCCCAGATCTTCGGTATGCATGTTCAGGAAGCTTTGACTCTGTACCCTCCCGGAAGAGGAGAGGACATCCCGATGGTGCTCAGCCGAATGCTCACCGAGGTCGGATTCGCCTCCACGGCTCGTTTCGCCGCCCGGTCGATGAGTGCGCCTCCGGGAGAGGCGAGCGGTTCTGTGATCGGCGGCTATCCGCGGGCGACATCGACCTACCTGTATCAATTCACTCGGGTTCCCTTCGAGAACGTCCTCGGGGCCTTCCACGGGGTCGAGATCCCATACGTGTTCGGTACGGCCGACCTGTTCTCATCTCTCGGGGCGCTCGAACAGACCGACTTCGATCTGTCGGACGCCATCATGGGTTATTGGACCAGGTTCGCGGCGACGGGTGATCCCAACGGTGGTACTGCGTACCCGGAGTGGCCGCGTTACGAGGGCCTCTCCGACCGGCATCTGGAACTGGGTGATTCCATCCGGGTCGGAGAAGGTCTCTACCAGGAGGCCTGCGACTTGGCCGACCGGATGCGCGGAGTTCGGTGACGTCCCGTCCCACTCCCGTCGATGCTGGGCGGATAAATACGCAGGTGGAGTCGCACTGCTGTATCCCGAGGCGCGCCGGGCGGAGAATAACGGGGGAATCCCTGATCGATGCAGGCGTGGTCGGCCCAGGCTCCGGCAGGTTCTCATACCCACTTCGTAGAATAGAACAGTCCGAGGCCGTCTGTCAGAGGACCACGCATGGATGTTCGGCGCTCCGAGGGAGCACCTTCGGTTAACAGAATCTGCGGTCTGCTCCATCAGGGTTACCGGGGGCTCCGCCTGTATCCGATGGACCACCCCAGTGCTCGTCAGATCATGGACGCGCTCATGGATTCGCTGGGCGCTTACCTGAATGCATCCGGTCCTTTGGTGCTTGAGGTTGAAGAAGAACGCCTGCTGTGCGAGGGCGAACAGGTGTATACATTCACGGGAAGCAGGGATAATCTCGCCTTCCTCCTTTACAGAGATGGGATCCGCTCGGTCTCGTTCTCCCCTGGGTTGGAATCGACAGAGCTTGACACCTTCGTCAATTACCTTACTCGGGCCGACGACCTCACCGCTCTGGAGCACGATCTGGCAACGGCCTTTTGGGAGGAGGATTTCGTCCATATCGACTACCAGGTGGCGGACCCGTTTCTCGGAGGCGAGGTGTTGAGAGAGGGCACCGTCGAGGTGCTGCGGGAGACCGTCCTACGACGATTAGACGAAGCAGCGTTGATCGATGGATCCTCCTCGCAGGTACCGGCAGATCTCCTGTCACCGGTGGCACCGCTCGGCCTCGATCCGGAGGCGTTGGCTCTCAGTCAAGCCGAGATAGAGGTGGGCGAACGCATAGTGACCGAGACCTCCGACGTGCTGAAGGATTTCGTCGTGGTACTGCTCGAACTCGCGGCCGATGAGTCATCATTGGGCAATGCCACTGGGCCTTCCGATAGTGATACGCCTCTGCTGCGGTCGTTGGCGGGCGTCGTCGACCACTATCTGCAGGCCGGTGATCACGTCGCGCTGAGAGATCTTGTTGTCCGGCTGCGGAGTCTGGAAGAGACGGGACGGCGCCCGGCCGGGTTAGTCGACGCGGTAATAGGGGCGGCGCTGACTCCCGAGCGTTTAGGCTTTCTGCTGGAGAGGAGTCTTGAGGCCAAAGGCGACGAAGCCGGTTGTGGCGAACAATTCCTGGTGTCCATCTTGCCAGGGGCTCTTCCGGTTGTCCTGGAGCTCTTGGTGGAGACCGAAAACCGGGCTGTTCGAAAGACCTTGTTGACCCTTCTAGAGGGACAGGGCGGTGTACCCGGCCGTTTGGTGTGGCCTTTGATGCATGACCCGCGCTGGTATGTAGCGCGCAATGCCGTGCGACTCATGGTGGGGTCAACCGAGCCCGAACTCCCGGCCCGTTTGGAGCAGATGCTTCGTCACGTCGATGCCCGCGTGCGGAGGGAAGTTGTGCGCACCTTGGACTCCCTTGAGGGGTCTCGGCCTGTCGTTGCTTTGCTGAAGGCTCTTGATGACGAGGATTCCTCCGTACGCACTCTGGCTGCCCAGAGCCTAGGACACCATGGGGGGCTGGAGCAGCAGGCCGCTTTGGAGGCTCGGGTGCTGTCAGGTTCTTTTGACTCCTGCCCAGAGGAAGAGGTGGAGGCCTTCACTTTCGCCCTCGCCGCGCTGGGCGGAGAAGCGGCGATCAGAGTCCTGGATGCCTTGTGGAGACGCCGGCATCTGAAGGCGCGGGCTCCCCAGGTGAGGGTGGCGGCACTCCAAGCGCTGGGTACCATTTCGTCTCCCACAACCGTGTCGATCTTGACCGAAGCCGCTCGGTCTCGCGAAGCGCCAGTCCGTCAGGCTGCGGAATGGGTACTGCGCCGAGCCACCTCCTTCGACAGGGAGAGGCAACCATGAGCGAGAGTTCGAGACCGGCGCGCGTTGCGGCGGTAGGACAGCATCTTGTCCTTTCGCTCGCGGCAGCGATCCGGACCGCCGGCTACTACGGACCCGACAACGCCGTTCTAAAACAGGCCGTTGGTTCATTGAAGCGCCTGCTCGGTGAACACTCCGCTGACAAAGGCTCTGTCACCGTGGGAGTCCACAGTCACTGCGTATTCGTCAACGAATCCCGTGTCCGCGCCAATGTCTCGAGTTACGAGCGGTTCACACACCTGATGCACCTGTTCGAACACTGGGACGCTCGTACGCTGACCTTCTCGGCGGAGCTGTCCGAAGACGAGTTGATGCGGGCTCTCAAGGTCCTCGTAGAGTTTGAAGCGACCGAAACAAGCACGTTGGCCGAGGCTCTAACGGCTGCGGACGTGAAGCACGTACAAGTGGATGCAGTCGCAGCGGGGACCCGCGCTCAGGCCGTCGCTCCCATCGAGGCCTATGCGGCGGCCATGCAGATCGGCGAAGAGATGAGCGACGAGGCCGGGCCCCGCCGCCCTGGGGCGGTGCGGCACCTCCGTCACATCACTCAGGCGGTGGTCGATCAGATCCTCCGTGAACCTCGTTCACTTGTGGCGCTAACTACCATCAAGGACTTCGACCGGTACCTCATCACCCACTCGACGAACGTGGCGGTCCTAGCCGTCCTTCTGGGACAACGTCTGGGTCTCAGCAAGTCGAAGCTGGGGGAGCTATGTCTTGCCGCCTTCCTCCATGACGCCGGCAAGCTCGAGGTCGACCCGGACGTCGTTCACAAACCGGCGGCGCTCAGCCACGACGAGTGGGAGCAGATGCGCCGGCACCCTATCCTGGCAGCGTACTCTCTCCTGGGGGATGGAGGGCTTACGGCCTCAGGCATGAGGGCCGTCGTGGTGGCATTCGAGCATCACCAAAACTACGACATGAGCGGCTATCCCCGTACTGAGCTTAAAGACAAAGTTAGTCTGTTCGGGAACATCGTCGCCATCGTCGACCGCTACGACGCTTTGACTACCAAACGCGTCTACAGAGAACACAACTTCACCCCTTACGAGGCTCTTGTCCATCTTGTCGAGTATGCAGGCACTCACTTCGATCCCGTTCTAGTGAAGCTCTTCGCCGAGATCATGGGGCTGTATCCTCCAGGGACGGTTGTGCGGCTGTCGAGTGGCGAGATTGGGGTGGTGTGCGAGCCGCCGGCCGTGGGTGTTCCCCTGGACCGGCCGAAAGTCCGAGTCATCAGTGGGGGGGTGCCGGGCGTCGTCCTTGCGCTCGACGAGAGGGACGGAGATAGCTTCGTGCGCTCTGTGACCAGTGTGCTTAACCCTGCGAACATGGGTCAGCTCCCGGCCGTGGATCCCGCCATCCTCACCCCAGACTGACCGAGCGGCTACCCGGGGCTTTGGCCGAATCCGGTTGTTTGTGCTTGCCGTTCACGGTTCGCATACTCCGAGGCTTCGAGTGGCACTACCTTTGCCTCTTCCCAACGAACACAGTGAGGACAATCGAGACGACGCTGATGATGAGGGCTCCAAGTATCGCGCTCCAAAAACCCCCGACGTGGAACTGCAATCCCAACCACTTCTCTCCGACCCATGAGGCAAGCCAAAGCATCAGTCCGTTCACGACCAAAGTGAACAGCCCCAAAGTGAGCACGATTAATCCGCAGGAGAGCCCGCAAACGACCGGGCGGATGAAGGCGTTTATCAGACCCAGTAGGAGGGCGATCAACACAACCGTCCATATCCGGTGGGGCCCTCCCACGGAGATGCCGGGGACCAGCCAGGCCGCCACCGCAACTGCCACCGCCGTTATACACCAGCGGATCAGAAATCTGGACAGCGGAGCCTCCTCCCCTGGATAGTGTGCTTCGGCCCGCGGGACAGGTCTGCGCAGGGCAGACTATCACGGCGGCTGCATGGCTGCGCGGTACCATGGCTGGAGTCAACGAGCAGGGAGCAGTATGAGCGCTCGCAGTGACGATCGAGGAGCGGCAGAAAGAGAGCAGGCGGCGCGGCTCAAGGGCGCACGCGTCGGACAACCGCGCCACCACGGCGACGGGCTCAGCGTCACTCTCATGCTTTGCTATCTAGTGGCCACCCTGATGCTGGTTCTCATGGCGGTGATCAGTACGGAGCTACAGGACCGGTTTGGTCTTTCTGCCTCGCAGATCGGGCTGCTTACGTCGGCGTTCATGTTCACATATGGAGCCATGGGCATACCTGCCGGCTCGGCGGCGGCACGCTGGGGGGGGCGGGTACTCATGGTCAGTTCGGCTCTTACCGTGATGGGTTCGCTCGTATTCGGATTGAGCTCATCCTGCGCGGGCTTTCTTGTGGGGCGGATTCTCCAGGGACTGGGCGGTGGGATGGTACTTCCTGTCAGCAGCCCGGTCATCGCTCGGGCATTGGTCCCCGACAAACGCGATCGAGGCTGGGGGATCTTTGCCAGCGGAAAGGGATTGGGGGTCTTAGTTGGTCTATTGGCGATGCCCGGGGTAAGTGCGTTGGGCGGATTCAGAGCGGTGTTTCTGATGACGGCCGGATTGGCCGTCATCGCCGGGGGGATCGCCATCGCGCAGGGACCCGTTAGAGAATTGCCCGACGCGTCATCTGCCACGGCGTCTTTCCGGGGCCAGGGCCGTATGTTGGGTGCGACCCTGGTCAACCACCGAGTGTGGTTGCTGGGTTTGTTCAATGCGGCCTCCATCGCCATTGGTACTGCTGTTATGGTCTGGACTCCCGACTTTCTTGTGACGAGGCACGGCGCGAGCGTCGGAGTGGCCGCCTATCTCACAGCGGGCCTTGCCGTAGCCCAGCTCGTGGGGGCCCCGGTGGGCGCTGCCGGAGCTGTCCGGTTGGGTCGGATGGCGGTGATCACGGGCTCTATGTTCGCCATGAGCGCTGCAGCGGTGCTGATACCGGTCATGCCGGGCCGAGTACTCGTATTCATCATGGTGGTGCTGGTGGGGTTCTTCAGTTTCGCTTATTTCTCGCCGCGATTCGCCATGATCCCCGAAGTGGTCGGCCGGCCGGAGCATGTGGGTCCTGCGACCGGTTTCGGCAACCTGCTGGGCTATGGTATATCGACGCTGGCACCTTGGCTCTTTGGAGTGGTGCTCGATCGAGGTCTGGGCTACTTCGCGGCCTACTTGGTGTTGGCGATATTTGGGATGGCCGGAGTAGTGGGGTCGTTTTTCATGCGGGTAAGCAACAAACCCGAACGAGAGAGGGTCCGCCCCAGCGTATGATCCAGCGGCGGGCCGGCCGGGACGCGTTGCGGGAAGCAACGACCTAATGCCAACGGTGGAGTGGGAACGGTGCAGTCGGGCGTCGGCCAGCGGAGATCGGTGCAGTATGGATCGGCACAGTAGAGACCGGCTAGGTAGAACCCGGCGAAGTGGAGACCGGCGAAGTGAATAGGCACCAAATCGAGAAGACCCGAGCCGGTTCACTCCGCGGGTTCTGAAAGCACCTTTCCGATACTCCACGCATCGCCCAGGCGCTCGCCCAACGGCCAGTAGCTGTTGCCGGGCATAGTGAGTACAAACGGACGGAGCTTCGTCACGTCTATCTGTCCGTCGGTGAGAACCGTCTCGGTCGCGTAGACGCTGACGACTTCGCCGATGAAAAAGAAATTCTTGGGCAGGTCGACCGTCTGACTGAGCCTACACTCGACGGTGACGGGACACTGTCGCACCATGGGGGCAGCTTCCAGAGAGCCCCTGAAGATATCGATGTAGGTCGACTTGTCCTCATCGTAGCCGTGGACGAGGCCGCAGTAGTCGGTCAGGACCGCTTGGTCCACACTGGGAAAGCTCAGGCTGAACTGGCCACTCTGCTGGATGCCCTTGGCTGTGTGTTGCCTGTGGGCTATGGACAAGCCGACCAAGGGGGGCTCAGAATTCAACTTCGCCACCCAGGCCGCCGTCATGAAGTTGGGCTTTCCATCAGTGACCGTGCCCACGATGACCACAGGCATCGGAAAGATGTTGAAGCTTCTGCCTATATTCTTCTTGGGCATCGTACCTCCCGTTTGCTCTTCTAGGCACCAAAGCATAGCCGCTGTATCGCCGGTGCAGTTTGGCCGTCGACAAGGAATATTCCCCACAAGGCTCTTAATCGACACACCAAGGCGAGGGGGCAAGAGGATGGCCCGCAGTCGTGTAGCAGCCAGGCGCGCGGTTAGCGGGCGTAGCCGCTCGGCCGGGAAGTGGACGGCAGGGAGACAGGCAGGTGGAGCCGGTTGTTGCCTCGGCTTTGGGGTCGACTAGGTTCGCGGTGCAGCCGGCCAGAGGTCGGCCGCGAGCCCGGTCGCGCTTCGTCTCGATTCCCAGCGGCGGCTATGTTTCGCCGGCGATCTCCCCGTCCAGCCCTATCACGACCGCGTGAATCGGGATGTCTACGCCGGAAGCTGCGACCGCGCGTTCCACCAATCGATATAGGCCCGTACAACAGGGCACTGTCATCAGAGCGACGGTCAGCGACTTGAGGTCGTTGACGCGTATGAGCTCAGCCAGCTTATCCACGTATGGGCTGGTGTCATCGAGCTTGGGGCAGGCAATGACCATCTTGCGGCCTCGGAGCAGGTCGGCGTGGAAACTCCCTCGGGTGAAGGCGGTGCAGTCGGCGGCCACCAGGAGGTCTGCCCCTTTGAAGTAGGGGGCCTGCGGGTTGATCAAATGGAGCTGCACGGGCCATTGTGTCAACTCCGACGGCGCCGCCGGAGCCTCGCCGGCGCCTGGGCCGGTGTGTACCGCGGCCGCCGCCTCGACGCCTCGGATGCGGATGACATGCTCGCGGGTCGCCTCGGCGTCATACGCCGCCCCTTCTCTCTCAACTATAGTGAGGGCGCCGGTCGGGCAGACATCCAGACAAACCCCCATACCGTCGCAGTAAATGTCTCGCACCAAAACGGCCTTACCCTCGTCGTCCAACTCCAAGGCCCCTTCAGCGCAGGCCGTGGTGCAGAGACCGCAGCCGTTACAGAGGTCTCGTTCTATCTCGATGATCTTTCTCATCCTCATGGATGCTCCTTTGTCATGGTCTTTGCGGACGTAGC
>JAXGNF010000089.1:0-3817 GCA_040768135.1 Thermoleophilia bacterium
GTTTTCCGGTCTGGTCGGTCATATTCACGACTCCCTTGACGGTTGGTTCGGTTGGTTGTGTCGCGGACGGCATTATTCGCGTTGTCTCAGCAGGGGAGGGATGGTCCAATGCCTCCAGGGGCTCGATGTAAGAGCATCAGCAGCGCCACAGGAAAGGCGCCATCGGCCATGTCGCCCGACGCGAATCCGATAGGAGCGTTCGCCTGTCAACTCTCCGGCCCTCGCCTGTCGTCAGCAAGCAGGTTGTAGATGAGGCCGCAGGTTTCGAAGACCCCAACAGGCGAGACCATCAAGAACGTCTCATTCTCGGTGGCAAGATCGACTATCTCCGCACCGGGGTCGACTCCGTCTACGAAGCAAATACCCGGGACTTCCATCAACTCCGCAACCCGCACCAACTGCAGGTTGGCCAGGTTGGTGATCAGCAGGGTCTTATCACAGGCCTCACTTAGAAGGTCGCTCACTCTGTCGCCCGCATAGACCCTTGTGAACTCGTCCTTGGCGGCCGGGGTCGGTGTGAGGATCCGGGCGCCTATCTTCTGTGCGAGCTCCTCGAACTTCATGCCGACCTCCCCCAGAAGCTCGTCAATAGTGTGGATGATGGGTTGGATCTCTGCTCCCGATCCATTGTCCGCTCCGTCCTTGGCCCCGTCGGCTAAGGGGTCGTCGTCTTCTTCCTGACGAGCGAAGAACGCAGCCGACTCCAAGGCCGAAGTGATATCCATGTGATCGACGAAGACGTCATCAGGCACTTGGAGGGGAACGGCTGTGAAGTCTACGAGGCTCCGTACACCCGCCCGTACCAGGGCGTCGGCGGTCGTCTGGGCGTTCTCCGGCGAGACCGCTAATACCGCGATCCGCACCCTTTCTCTGGCGATAACGCTTTCGAGGTCCTTCGCGTCGTACACGGGACATCCGGCGACGGTGGTCCCGATGATGTTCGGGTCGACGTCAAAACCGCACGTGATGCGCAGAAGCGGCCTCTGCCCTGCGAAGTGCGCCAGAACCGAACGCCCGAGCCTACCCAGGCCTACCAAAGCGACATCTTGTATCGCGGGGCCGTCGAGCAGACGTTCGATACTGTCGAGACAATCGTCCACTTGATAACCGCGGCTTGGGCTTCCGGAATAACCGATCACCATGAAATCCCGGCGAACCTGGGCTGCGCTTACCCCCGCCATGTGTCCGAGTTCGTGGGAATATATGCTGGTAAGGCCAGAACTCTTCAGGCCGTCGAGAAGCCGCCTGTACAGGCTTAGCCGCCCCACCGTCTTGCGGGAGATGACAGGTTTTTCAGCTGATGTCACAGTCCTGCCGGTGCGTTCCAAGGTATCGTTACATAGATAACACCGTTACGCATTTCACAATTTACTCCTATTGGGGAAAGACGTCAACAGGTGCCTGATAGGGTTGAGAGGAACGGTCCGAGCGAGTATTTGCTTAGTTCGCTGAATGGCTGACGAGTCTTGCGGGTCCGTCTCGACCAAAGCGCCGGATTGTATGTGTAGATGGCCGAAGGGCGCGGCTCAGCCGCGCCCTTCGGCCATCGTCATCCGACCGGACCGCAGAACTCAGTGACGGCGGACCCGTCGGGGTCCCTTATCAGATTCGCCCCAGCTATCCGTCTCTTGCTAACGGGTCCTAGTGAAGCCCGATCTCGTCCCCAAAATGCTCAAGAATGGACATGAGCGCCACCGAACTCGCCTGGCCGAGACCGCATTTCGCGCTGTCCTGCATGGTCGTTGCAAGTTCTTGCAGTTCGGCTAGGCTTGTCGACGCAGCTTTGCCTTTGCGGAACGCCTCCACCGCATCAAGCAGCTTGGCATTTCCCACTCGACAGGGAACACAGTTGCCACACGACTCGTCTACGAAAAAATCCATGATGTTGTGGGCCAACGAGAGAATATCGCGGCCCGGCCCGATGACTATGATTGAGCCACCCGTGGGGATGTCTTCGAATGCGATCCGGCGTTGGAAATCCTTCCGGGGCACGCAGTGTCCCGACGCTCCTCCCACCTGTACGGCCTTCGCGTCCTGGCCGCCGACCTGGCTCAGCAGCTCGGCTACGGTGATGCCCAGAGGGAACTCGTATATGCCCGGGCGGTCGCAATCGCCGGAGACACTGAAGAGCTTGTGTCCGGCAGAGCCTTCCGTTCCCACGTTCGTGAACCAATCCAGCCCTTTGGAGAAGATGCAGGGCACCCAGGCAAGGGTCTCGACGTTGTTGACCACCGAGGGACGGTTCATGAAACCGGATACCACGGGGAAGGGGGGGCGGTTGCGTGGTTCGCCTCGGGATCCTTCGAGGGATTCGATGAGAGCGGTCTCTTCTCCACATATGTAGGCGCCCGCGCCCATGACCACCAGGATGTCGAAATCGAAACCCTCGACGCCGCCTACGTTTTTGCCCAGCAGGCCGGCTTCGCGGCGCCGCTCGATCACGTCCTCCAAGTGGGAACGTAGGTAGGTGTACTCGGCACGCAGATAGATGATGCCCAAGGGCGATCCGATGGCCCGGGCGCCGATAGTCATGCCCTCCATCACGAGATCGGCAAACCGGCTGAGGATCAGGCGGTCTTTGAAGGTTCCCGGTTCGCCCTCATCAGCGTTGCAGATGACATATTTGGGGGTACGGGTCTCGGCGGCAGCGAAGTTCCACTTCATCCCGGTGGGGAAGCCGGCTCCCCCGCGGCCTTTCAATTTGGAGTCGCGCACGGTATCGATGATGTCGACCCTCGACATGGTCAGCGCCTTTGCCAAACCATCTCCCACGGGGACGGTCGCGAAGGTGAGGTCGTTCCTGGCCGTCTTCAGGTCGGCATCGGAAGTGAACGGGGGTGTCTCGGCCTCGGCGCCGGCAGTCTCAAGCCACGTCCGGTACTCGCTCACGATCTGGCGGATCTTCTCCGGGGTCAATCTGGTGTAGACGTTCTCATTGACCAACATGGCCGGACCCTGGTCGCACATACCCATGCAGTTGGCCCACTCCAGGCTGAAGACTCCGTCGGCTGAGGTCTCGCCAAACCTGATGCCGAGTTCGTGCTCCAGTTGGCGGGCTACCTCCTCCTTGCCCATCAACTCACACGTGTAGGTGCGGCACAACCGAAACGCGAACCTACCACCGACCTCGGGGCGGATGAAGGAGTAGAAGCTCGACACCGCTTGGACCTCGGCCAGAGGGATGCGAAGTACATCGGCGACGACCCGCATGGCCTCGTCGTTTATTGCGCGGTGCCTCTCTTTGATGTCCTTGAGGACGGGGATAAGGGAGGCGCGGCTGAAGTCCGTCCGCTGAGCGACGGTCTCGACCTCGCGGCGTAATGTTTCCAGTTCACCGACCGTCATAGTGCTTCTCCCCGCGCTTCGAGCAGTCTTCCGACTTTTTCTATCAGCACGGCTGGCTCGACCGGCTTTTCCACGAACTCGTCGACGGGAACGATCTCTTCGTCCTTGCCGATCTGCAGCCCGAGAGCGACGTTCACGCTGGTGAGCATCAAGATTGGTAGTGTCTTGCCGTCTCGGCGTACTCTGCGCGCGAACCGCAGGCCGTCGTCGGGTTCTTCCATCATAACGTCGAGGATCAATAGGTCGGGGTTGGTCTCCTCGAGCTTCGCCAGGCCCTCGGTCACATTCGAGGCGCCCTCGACCTCATACCCTTCTCGCTCTAAGACAATCCGGCCCGCTTCGACCATGTCCGGGTCATCGTCCACGATCAGGATCTTAAACACGACAGCACCCCCTCACTCGCAGAACAAGCCCACGGCGGCCCACCGACACAGCGTCGATACGCGCGCCCCCGTGCTCAAACAATACTATC
>JAXGNF010000089.1:3917-9232 GCA_040768135.1 Thermoleophilia bacterium
CTGCCTGTCGCGCTTGGATGTTTGCTTAACCCGAGATGGCGGTAACGAAAACGGTAATGCGGCAAGTTGGGGAACGTTGTTCGTAGGCACGATATAGGCCTGCCGAGCGCCGCGACATCTAGGCCGCGACGAGGCTCACGAAGGGGGACGACATGGTCGAGAGTAATGAGCTGAGGCGTTACCGGATTTTTATGCAACTGGTAGACGAAGAACTGGAGGAGCTGGCGCCGCTGGCAAAAGAAGAGAGTTACCCGGCGGGTAAGAGAATCATCACCGAGGGTGAGCCCGCCACTCACCTTTATCTTGTCAAAGAAGGCAAGTTAGAGGTCAAGATGACCGGCGCGAGTGGGCAGGAGGTCGAGATAGACGGAGTGGGGCCGGGCGGGTCCGCCGGCTGGTCGAGCCTGGCCGAGCGCAGGATCTCTACGGCTTCGGTCGACACGGTGGTGCCGTCGGAACTCATCGCCTTCGACGCTGAGCGTCTGCGCCGGCTCTTCGAGGACAACTGCCGCATCGGATACGGGGTAGTTAGGGGCCTCAACATGATCGTGTCCCGGCGACTCGATAGGTGCAGGTCGCGCTTCGTCGCCCGGCTTTAGAGCGGGAGGGGTCTGGGGGCCGTTTCTTTCGGCTTCTGGGCCGGGCTTTTCTCAGCGCAGACGGACGTCGTCCCACGCAAGGCTGCGGTGAAAGCGGTTGATGCGGTTCGCCGTCGGACCGGGCCGGCCAGGGAGCGTTGGCTTCGCTCGGAACTTGTTCTATAGTGAGCGAGGCGCCGCGATATGAGCGGCCTGTAATTCGTGTCGAAAGGAGCCCTCTCTTGGCTGGACAGCTCACCCTAGACGGGAAGTCGGTCAACTTCCGCGAGGGACAGACGGTGTTAGAAGTGGCTCGGGATAACGGAGTGAAGATCCCGTCGCTTTGTTACCACCGCAAGACAGGCCCTGCGGGCCGTTGCCGAGTATGCGTTGTTGAGGTCGAAGGTAATCGTACACTGGTCACCGCCTGTACCACGGAGGCCCGAGAAGGCCTGGTAGTGCGTACGGATACCGCCCGGGTCCGCGAAGCCCGCCGCATGATTGTCAACCTGTTGCTTTCGAACGGCGAGCACAACTGCCTTTCGTGTGAACAGAACGGAGCGTGCGAGCTTCAGGATGCCGCATACGATCTGGGTATAGAAGCGCCCGCCTTCCTGGTTGAGGGGCCGGAAGTGGAGGTCGACACCTCCAGCGAGATGATCACCATCGACCGGCGTAAGTGCATCCTGTGCGGTCGTTGCATCGTGGCCTGCAACAGCGTGGTTGTGAACGAGGTGCTCGGGATAGGGGAGCGCAGCCTGCAGTCTCATGTGATCTGCGATATGGACAAGCCGATGGGTGAGTCTACTTGCGTGCAGTGCGGCGAGTGCGTGCAGCTGTGTCCGGTTGGAGCCCTCATCGACAAGAAGGCGATGGGTAAGGGCCGGGCTAAGGACCTTGAGCAGGTCGATACCACTTGCGCATATTGCGGAGTCGGGTGCCAATTGACCCTCCACGTGGATCGCGATGCCAATCGTATTGTCAGAGTCACCGGTCGCGAAGTCCGCCCCAACGACGGCATGCTTTGCGTCAAGGGACGCTACGGGTACGAATTCCCTTCGAGCGAGAACCGGCTCACCGAGCCGATGATCCGCAAGAACGGCAAACTCGAGCCGGTTTCCTGGGACGAAGCTTTCGACTACATAGCCGAGCGGATCAAGACGATCGTGGACGAGCACGGTCCGGATGTCTTCTCTGCTCTAGGCTCGGGGCGCATCACTAACGAGAACAACTACGCCATCGCCAAGTTCACAAGGGCGGTGATGAAGACAAATAATATCGACCATTGTGCGCGAACGTGACACGCTCCTACTGTCGCCGGTCTGGCGACCAGCTTTGGTTCAGGCGCAATGACGAACAGCGTCCAGGAGCTCGAAGACGCTGAGGTCATATTCGTGATCGGGTCGAACATGACGGAGGCGCACCCGGTTATCTCCTATTACGTCAAGAGGGCGGCCAAGAAGGGTGCCACTATCATTGTCAACGATCCCCGGAAGACCGACCTATGTCGATGGGCAGACCGCTATGTGCGCATCAAATCGGGCTCCGACATCGCCTACATCAATGGTCTCATGAACGAGATCATCAAGAACGGCTGGCATGACGAAGAGTACATGCGTAGCTGTACCGAAAACCCCGACGAGATCTTGGAGTGGGTGAAGGACTACCCGGTGGAGAAGGCCTCCGAGATTTGTGGCGTGCCGGTGGAGGAGATGAAGGAGGTAGCGCGGATACTAGGCACGGCGGAATCGGCGAGTGTCTGCTACACCCTGGGCATCACAGAGCACATCTGCGGGACCGACAACGTGAAGACACTGGCCAACCTGCAGATGCTTCTGGGCAACATCGGCAAGCCGTCTGCAGGCCTGAATCCACTTCGGGGGCAGAACAACGTGCAGGGAGCGTGCGACATGGGCGCGCTGCCGAACGTGTATCACTGCTATCAGCCGGTGGATAATCCTGCGGTTGCCGAGAAGATGGAGAAGGATTGGGGCGTCACAGGACTCTCCAGGACGGCCGGATACAAGAAGCCGACGATGCTCACCAAGGCGCTTGAAGGCAAGACGAAGATTCTCTACTGCGTCGGTGATAACTTGGTTCAGAGCGATCCGCACATGGCTCATACCATCAAAGCCCTGCAGGCCCTTGACCTGTTCATTGTCTGCGACATCTTCCCGAACATGACTACCGAGTTTGCTCATGTGGTTCTTCCGGATTACGCTTGGAGCGAAGAAGAAGGAACCTTCTCGAACACCGAGCGGCGGGTGAACCGCGTCCGTGCCGCCCTCACTCCACCCGGCAACGCCAGGCCCAACTGGTGGATGCTGCAGGAGCTGGGCAAGCGTTTCGGTTACGATCTGGGCTTCACCTCGGCGGAGGCGGTCTGGGAAGATATGCGTCGCACGGCCACGAGCTATGCCGGCATCACCTACGAGCGCATCGAGGGGGAAGGTCTGCAGTGGCCGTGTCCCACCACGGAGCACCCGGGGACCTGCTATCTGCACAAGGATGGATGCTTCACCAGGGGCAAGGGGCTCTTCACGAAGACCGATTGGATCCCGCCGGCCGAACTGCCTGATGAGGATTATCCGCTCATATTGAGCACCGGTCGCCGGCTGTGGCACTATCACACCGGTACGCAGACCCGCAACTGCATGGGTCTCGAGAACATCTTCCCCGAGGAACTTCTCGAGATGCATCCCGAAGACGCGGCTCGGCTCGGCATCAACGACGGCGACTATGTGAAGGCGAAGAGCCGCCGGGGCGAGATCACACTGCGGGCCTGGGTCACCGAGCGCTCGGCTCCGGGCCTGTGCTGGACGACGTTCCACTTCGCGGAGGCGTGTGGCAACGTTCTCACCATCGATGCCTTCGACCCGGTGACGGAGACCGCCGAATACAAAGTCTGCGCCATCAACGTGGAGAAGATCCGCGACGGAGAGCCTTTTGAGCGGGAAGTGATCCGCCAGGCACGGCCTTAGCACTGTGTGACAAGGAGAAGATCATGGCAGAGGTCATGGATATCGACGCCATTCTCGCGAAGGCGATTCTGAGCGAGATAGAGGCACATGAGTTCTACACCGAAGTCGCCGCACGTGCATCCAACACGATGGTGAGACAGACCTTCTCAGAGCTTGCGGGTGATGAACTGGGACACAAGGTGTTTCTAGAGGCCTGTCGCAAGGATCCGGAGCTTTTGGCGGCTATCCCCGCGGTACCTGACTACAAGGTGGCTGAAGCCACTGAGATGCCGGCGCTCTCCATAGACATGAAGCCCGCCGACGCTGTGGCCATCGCCATGAAGAAAGAAGAAGAAGCCGCACGTGAATACGAGGCCCTGGCCGCCGCCGCCTCTACCCCCGAGGCGAAGAGCGTGTTCGAGAACTTGGCCCGTATGGAGCGGGGCCACAAGTCCCGCCTTGAGAACCTGTTCGTCGGCATTGGCTACCCGGAGGTCTTCTAATTCCCCGGAGATGAGCATCCGGGTCTGATCTAGGCCGGCTCGGACTGGGAACCGGCATTTGAAAAGAACTGACGCCCCGAGAGGAGCAGGAGAATCCTCTCGGGGCGCTCAGCTTTCTAGAGACCGGATCAGGCAGAGTCTGTCTCTAGGCCGCGGCCTTCTTGGACTTGCGGAGGTACGTGAACCAGTAAGAGGTGCCCACGAACACGCCGCCACCAAGGATGTTGCCGATGGTAACGGGGATCATGTTCTTGTAGAAGAAAGCGCCCCAAGTCAGGTGATCGGCCACGCCGGCCTTGAAGGCATCCATGACGGCCTGAGCAGTCTCGGGGGTGGCGCCTGCCGCTGCGGTATTGGCGGCTACGTCGAGGATGACCTGGTTGCCGCTGACCAGGAGGCCCATGGGGATGAAGAACATGTTGGCCACGCTGTGCTCGAAGCCCATGGTCACGAAAGCCATGATCGGGAAGAAGATGCCGAAGATCTTGCCGATCATCTCTTTGGATGCGAGTGCCAACCAGACGGCCATGCAGACCAGCCAGTTACAGAGGATACCGCGCAGGAGCGCCGCCCAGAAAGTGAGCTCCACTTTGGCCTTCGCGATGCTCACCGCTTTGGCGCCTACGCCCCCGCCGAACAGCCCGGCACCGTTCCCCGAAGCGTAGAACGCGCCGTAGATGATCAAGGCCAAGATGATGGAACCGATAAGGTTGGTGATCCAGACCACCGTCCAGTTCTTGCCTAAGGCGCCCCAACTGCTCCTTCCTTCTAGTGCACCGACGACCATGAACATGTTGTTGCCCGTAAACAGTTCAGAGCCGCCGATGACCACCATCATGAGGCCGACGGTAAAGACGCTACCGAAGAGGAGTTGGCCGATGCCGTTACCGAGGTATTTCGGCACATCATGACTGACTGTGGTGGCCAGGTAGGCCCCAAAGCCGATGTAGGCTCCGGCCAGGAGTCCCAAGACGATCATCCTGCCGAGCGGGAGCCCGGATTTAGCCTTAGCTGTGGTACATGCGATCTCTGCAATCTCGCCCGGCGCATTGCAGGAAGCCGTTACAACTGGTGCTGACATACTCTCTTGACCCTTTCTGTTGCTTCGTTGCTTTAGCGTACACACTCATGGATGAAGACGGGCTGTGGATGCCTTCATCGAACCACCACCTCACATGGTCTTTGTTAGTCCCCCCTTTCTGTCGAGGGGCCATTATCGGCCCCTCCTTCTGATCCGGCGGGAGTCGCCGCGGCACCGGCCCCCACCTCCACCG
>JAXGNF010000090.1:0-6963 GCA_040768135.1 Thermoleophilia bacterium
TCAAGGAGGTTGACTCTTAGATGAGAAAGGTGGTAACGGGAGGGCCAGTCGCGGATGAAGCCGGCGAGTGCGATGGGATAGTCATCGATTGTCTCCGCATCCTCAAACACCCGCAGCAGGTAGGCCTCGCTGCCGTCGGACCAGCCAAGGTCGGGCGACCCGTCTGCTATCCACAGATCTTGCTGCTCGTCGTACGAGAAGCCCTCGACCGGCATCGCGCTCCTTGCATCGTCAGCTGTCTTGCGCCGGGGGGGGACCGTCCGGCTGCGGAGGTCTATTGTATCTCGCGTATCTCGCTTGGAGTACGAACGCGGGTGTCACAGACTCCGTAATTCCACCGGTCAACGGATGATACCGACTCCGCTTAGTCTCTCCACGACGTAGTCTCTGTAGAACGTCTCTTCGTCGAACCGCAACAAGGTCTCAGGGTCCCAAACGAACGACCGTCGCTTTGACAGCTCATCGTAGTGCACGTGCCAGCCGCGGACCTCGCTGTCGTAACGATTCAGTCGCTTGAGGCCGTCAAAGATCTTGCGCTCGCCCTGCTCCTGGGTGCGGATCGAGTAATGGCGTAAAAGGAACTTGAAGGGGTAAACACGCCGGCCTGGGAAGCGGACCTCGTGACCGCCACTCCAGGCCAATTCGATGGGTCCGGAGGACCGTTTCCACCCCTTCATCTGGCGGAAGTGGCCGGGTCTGGTCCCGAACTCGAAATAACGAAACTGCGTCTGGAGGAGCGCGTCGGCTGAGAATTGGTGGCCGGTGGGGCGGAAGTCGAGCACCGTGTAATCGATTGCGTTGAAGCCGGCTCGATCCACCTGATACAAGGCTGTGCGAAGGTCCAGCCTGGGCCAAGGCGCTTCGCGGATCTCATCGGCGTCATTCACTAAGATCCAGTCGGCGTCTGACCTCTCGGCCAGCGCTTCGACGTGCAGCAGACGGGCGTGTAGATCGTGGGTGCCGGTCGGTCCGTCTTTGGGGAAGCGGCTGATTTCTCGAAGACCGCGCCCTAGGTATTCGCCGGCCACCGCTATGGTGTTGTCCGTGCACCAGTTGTCAATGAGATGCACTTCCACTCCTTGTCCTATCAGATGCTCAAGCGTGCATCTGATGACATCCTCATCGTTGTACACGAATATGAAGGCGACTACTCGGAATGTCGCCGGAGGTATCAGCTTGGGTCGGGGCTTCTGCACGACGGCTAGAGCCGTGCCCCTCGGCCCATGCTGCCCGACGCTGGGGGTGAAACCGCTGAACATCACCTCTATTCCTGCTGCTTCAAGCAGTTGGACGAGATTGGTGAGTCCAATGGCTCCGGCAGGGGCGGTCACCACCCCGAAGGGGGCGTCCTCGAGCACCTCGCGCAAATGACGTAGTCGGCCCTCAGGAGCGACCAAGGGCCCGAAGGCATCTGGACAAAGGACGACGCATCTCCTGGGATCGGTTTGAACCCGGCAGCTCATATCGAGCACGTCCCGGCAGCCACAACGCTCGGCTACATAAGCGGTGAATTCGTGGACGAACGACTGTCCGTCCGCCTCTGCCTGCCGCTCCACAGAGTACATTGCCTGAGAGGTAGTCGCCCCCTGATGGCCCAGGGGGACCACCCGGCGTGACGAAACCGCGGGGCGAGGTCCGAACGGTCTCCTCAGTCTCCTGATCTGGCGGCCCAGAAACCGCACAGGGGCGCTGATTCGCCATGAAGTGGAAGCGTATATGTCGCTCAGCCGTCTCTCTGCAGCGGCCAGTTCGGCCCGCAATACGGCTGTATCGTCACGCCTTTCTTGGTCGTTCGGCATGGCGCCTCCAATATGGCACGTTCTTCTCCGGCGCGCCCCAGTGCACCGGCGTTGGTCTCCCCGTGTACGATATGACCACAGCCGGGTCGACCGCGGTCGACTTGGCCACGACAGTTTTCATCATAGCCGGTACCACAGTGATGCCGTAGTACCCGGTGCATCTGTTCGCCCTCCAGGCTTCCCCCGAGAACGACGGCATCAAAGGCTACACCACCCCTCGTTGTACTCCTTGCTGGTATCGGATTGTCTACTACCCTACAATCAGGGCGTGAAAGACCTCGTCAGATTCATCCGCATCCGCTATCGCTATCCCCTCATCCTCTTGGGGGCGATGGTCGTCACCGATTTCAAACTGCGGTATCAGGCCTCACTGTTGGGATACCTGTGGACGCTGCTAAGACCGCTTGCCATCTTCTCGATCCTCTACGTGGTCTTTGCGAGCTTCCTCAAGATAGGGCGGGGGGTCCCCTTCTTTCCGGTGTACTTGTTGTTGGGCATAGTGATATGGGGTTTCTTCACTGAGTCGACCACTCAAGGCTTGGCTTCGCTGGTCGCGCGGGCGGACCTGCTCCGCAAGATCAGATTCCCACGGTACGTGGTGGTCCTTTCGGTGGGCGCCTCCGTCCTCATCAGCTTCGCTCTTAACATGGTCGTCATAGTCTTGTTTTTGGTCCTGCTTCGGGTGCCGGTACGGTCGGCTGTGCTTTGGCTCCCCCTTCTCTTTTTGGAGCTACTGGCGATCTCCATTGCTCTGGCCTTCTTTCTGAGCGCCTTCTATGTTCGTTTTCGGGACATGAACTACATCTGGGATGTGGTCATCCAGGCCGCCTTCTATGCCGTGCCGATCTTATATCCGTTGACTCTGGTCCCAGAGAAGTGGGCGCGTGTCCTCGTCCTCAACCCCATGGCGCAGATCATTCAGGATGCGCGCTACGTCCTCATCACTGATCAGACTCAGACCATCTCGCAGCTCTTCGGCACGCCCTGGGTCCGTGCGGTGCCGGTAGGTATTACAGTGGCGCTGTCCGTGGCCTCAGTGATCTACTTCCGGCGCCGTTCGAGTTCTTTCGCAGAGGAGGCGTGAGTGACCGGGCCTGTGATCCAAGTGCGGGGTGTCTCGAAGGACTTCCTGTTGCCGCATTTGCGTCACACTACGATAAAGAGTCGTGCACTTAATCTGTTTCGCTCCGCAAAAACGGTTGAGATCGAGCATGCCTTGCGAGACATCAGCTTCGACGTGGAACCGGGGGAGTTCCTTGGAGTAGTGGGTCGCAACGGCTCGGGCAAGAGCACCCTCCTGAAGATATTGGCCGGCATCTACATGCCGACGTCTGGGGAAGTGTCTGTGGTCGGGAAGGTGGTCCCGTTCATAGAATTGGGGGTAGGTTTCAATCCAGAGTTGACGGGGCGGGAGAACGTCTATCTCAATGGGGCTCTACTCGGCTTTTCAAAGAGCGAAGTGAGCGCCATGTACGATGACATCGTCGCCTTCGCGGAGCTCGAGGGGTACATGGATCAGAAACTCAAGAACTACTCCTCAGGCATGCAGGTGCGCATCGCATTTTCCGTAGCCACAAGAGCTGAGGCCGACATCCTCCTCATCGACGAGGTATTGGCGGTGGGCGATGCCGCGTTTCAGCGCAAGTGCTACGAGCATTTCCGGGCGCTCAAGAGAAGCGACACGACCATCGTGTTCGTTACGCATGACATGGGGGCAGTGCGCCAATTCTGCGATCGGGCCATTCTGCTTGAAGATTCTTGCATCGCTGCTCAGGGCAGCGCCGACTACGTCGCGGGACGATACACGGAACTCTTCAATCCGTTGCCTGAGGCTGTGCAGGAGAATTCGACGGTGCGAAAAGGCAGCGGTGCCGTCCGTTACACCGAGGTGGATGTCCCTCTTGTTCTCTACGAAGGGATGGACCTCGTACTCGATCTAGAAGTCGAGTGCACAAAGGACGTTGATGAGGTCGCCTACGGTTTCGTCATAAAGAACTCCAGCGGAGCTTCAGTTTTGGGCACTAATTCGGTCCTCAAAAGACACCTCGTGGGCGGAATGCGGAGGGGAGACCGGGTCCGTGTTGCGTGGTCTATGTCCAATGTGTTCAGCGATGGGCTCCATCACATCGACCTGACGATCACCGATCTCAAAGGTCTCGCCATCTATGATTGGTGGGAAGAGGTCGCCTCGTTCACAGTGGTCAAGGATGAAAAGACCCCTTATATCGTGACGCCGGCCACCTCTCTCGACATCAGCACCATATCCCGAGAGAACTCGTGATCCTCTCACGGTGTCGCCGGTCCTTCTCCACCGTCTATCGGCCGGGGGTGTCAGCGGAAAAGTGGTTTGACACGGCGAGACCAGCGATGCGACAGAACCACTTAGTGTGGTGGGGTCGCCCGCTACGGTGAAGCTACTTCGGCCTCCAGTTCTTTGATGGTCTCGACTACACCTTCCTGCCCGGGCGCCAGAGCCTGAACCCTTCTTAGGATCTCAAGTGCCTGATGGGTGCGGCCCATTTGCCTGTAGAGGTTAGAAAGACGAAGTGCCGCCTCTCCGCCTCCCGGGTCGATCTCAACACAATACTCGAGCACCTCGATAGCCTCGGCTACCCTGTTGGTGGCAACCAAAGCCCTAGCGAGTTGCACGCGGATGCTGGTCCCCAAAGGCATGATCTCCAGCCCACGCTGCACAGTCTCCATGGCGCTCTGGTGCAGATCTTCGTCGATCGTTTCGCCGCCAAGGTTGTACAAAGTGGCGAGGACAACATAGTTGTCGTACTCGGCAGGGATGAACTCTATCGTCTTCTTCAAGGCGGCCTCCGCGTCACGAAAGCTCCTTATTACTTGCTTCGCGTAAGGACCGGTGTCTTCGCCCCTCTGTTGGGCCTCCGCCCCTGCCCGTAGATAAGCCCCCATCTCTTCGAGATAGGCGAGACCGACGCTCTGCCGGTAGTCGGCGTTCAGAGGGTTGATTGCGACTGCCCGCTGCGCCTGGGTAACGCGCTCACCCGCCGAACCAGCGATCTGAGCCTTTGCATAAGCGTTGTCCGCCGCAAGGACGGTGCCCTGGTAGCCAATGGCCGCGGCGGCTATCACAATGATTACCGTCGCGACCACGGTACCGCCCTTGAACCTTTTCATTGTGACTGACCGGGCGGTGGGGACGAGTACGACGGCTAGGGCGATCCATAGCAGAAAAGTGCCGCCCGGCAACGAGAGTCCAAAGAAGAGGTGGATCAGGTAGCCTACCGCTGCCGACCAAAACGCTCCTAAGATAAGCCGCAGGGGATCATCTGAGCGCCTGAATATGCTTGTGAACGACCGGGCCCCGGCCCACACGAAGATGGCGCAGAACATAAGAGTTCCAAGGATGCCCACACCGGTGGCCAGTTGCAACAGGTAGTTGTGAGCATTGTCGGCCCCTGAGGCCCCGCCTTTGACGCGCACATACTCCGCCGTCTTGAATTTGTGGAACATGAGCCTGAAGCTGTCTGGTCCAAACCCCAAGACCGGTCTATCCGCGATCGCCGCCAGGGCCGCACGCCAGATTTCAAGACGCGACTGTCCGCTGCCCGCGGAGAACTCAAAGATCGAGGCGATACGTTTGCCGACGTTGAGGACTTCGCTCGAACTCGAAAGACTGCGTGCGATGATACCGATGCCGACCGCAAACGAGATCCCGGCGGGCACCCAATCGATGCGGCGCATAGAGGCGCGTTGCCGCCAAGCTATGATGCCAAGGAGAAGCAGACTGACGACTCCGCCGATCCAGGCCCCTCTTGTGAATGAGGCGATCAACGCCAGCCCGTTCAGACCGAAGCCCGCCCAATAGATGAGGCGCCAGAGACGTCTTCGTTCGAGAAGAACAAGCCCGAGTGCGATCGTGGTCGAGAAGATCAAAAACCCGCCGAGGAAGTCGGGGTTGCCGTAGGTCGAAAAGGCGCGGTTGGCCTCGAAACCAACGGGTACCCAACCGGAGAAGGTCACCCCCAAATACTGTAGCAGTCCGAAGCCGGCTACTAATATGCTCGACCAGAAGAGGGCCTGGGCCAGTCGCCGGACCCGCGCAGAGTGATCGGCGAGTTGCAGGACCAAAAAGTAGACGAGGGCGTAGTTGACGAAAGTGAGTAGACCCTCGTAGCGAGTCGGCTTACCAAGCAGAGCCGTGGGCAAGTGTACCGATGTCGCCGTGCTGATGGCCACCCAGATTACGAATGCGATGACGAGCCAATCAAGGGGTAGGTGGCGTATACGGCCGCCACGGCGCAGCGTGTCCCAAGCCCAGGCGCCCAGGGCGATGCAGGTGAAGATACGTAAGACGGACACCTTAACGATCTCGAATACGTCGTTGGTGAATGAGTGATGGGCACCGAGGACGGTGAAGTTGCTTGTCGCGATAGGTACGATAAAAACCATGGCCAGCAACGCCCACCAAGAGATCTGGCGGGCGCGACTCATGGGAGTGGTCGAAATCTCTCCAGCCACTACCGATGGGGATGTACCCGAGGGCCGCCGGTTCCCCGGCCTTTTCCTAGAGAGATGTCCGGATGTCGTACGCGGGCGCCCGCTTCCGGCGGTTCTACCCGCAGTAGCCGAGCGGCCGGATGCAGGTGCTACCTTTTTCTTGGCCTTCGCCACCTAGCTGTTCCTTGCCTAGACGGTGATACTGGCTATTGGTTCGTCGCTCAGCCGACGGGGCCTTTGACTGACGCATCGTAGCACGCGTTTGACGGGCACTTCGGGCGACGGGAACCTGTCGGCTTTCTCTCTTAGTCTAGGGGGCGGCCTTGTAGTTGAAGCGGGTTTCAGCCTACCTGGCCCCGCGTCCGGTGAGCACCACCCGCAACGTATCCACCACGATCTGCACGTCCAAAACCGGCCTCTGATGATAGATGTATATGAGGTCGTACTTGAGTTTGCGTTCGGGGGTGGTGGCGTAACTGCCGCTGACCTGGGCCAAGCCTGTGATCCCAGGCTTAACCTTGAAGCGCTCGCGGTAGCCGGGTACTTCAGCGAGGTACTTCTCCACGAAATGCGGGCGCTCCGGCCGGGGGCCTACGAAGCTCATCTCTCCTGCCAAGATGTTCACAAGTTGTGGGATCTCGTCGATACGGAATCGACGCAAGATCTTGCCGACTGCAGTGATGCGGGCATCGTCGAC
>JAXGNF010000090.1:7063-9227 GCA_040768135.1 Thermoleophilia bacterium
CGGGGCACCGTGGTGTGGGATATCTCCATCAAAGGTACGTCGCCCACTATGGAGTCGACGGTCCCAATGAAGACCTCATAGAGCTCGGGCACCACGTCTACGCGCACATTTACTCCATCCGCGAGCACAAGTGATTCCACCAGCTCGCGCAAAGCGATGGGACTAGAGATGATCACGCGGTTCGCTCGATGGTTGCCGACGATACGCGCGACGTCGTTCACTCGGCCGAGCACGGAGAAACCACCTGCGACAGGGGGGGGCTCGTCCTCCCCGGAGGCATCGCCGTCGACGAGGCCGATCACGGTCCAACCCCAGCGGGCTCGTTGGGCCACAGTGTGGGCGAGGTCGACCGACGCTGCGTCGGTACCCACTATGAGCACGCGCTGCTCCGGCCAGGTCACGCGCCCTAGCCGGAGGAAGGCCAGCCGCCAACCGGCCAGCAGCAGGAGATTGAGCAGCCAGGCGATGAGGATGGTCCAGCGGGCAAATGAAGCAGTGCGTGTACTGCCGAAGAAGGCGATGGCCACTGTCAGCAACGTACCGATGGTCACGGCGGCCAATACTCCTCGGGCCATCGCCCACGCGGTGTCGGCGCGTTCAGGGTCGTAGAGCCCGTATATCCAAGCGGCGGCGAGATATACGAGTGTGAGCGCCGGGACCATGATCAGATAGGCCTCGAAGTTGAAGGCGGGAAGGCGGCCCCCAAAACGCATGAGAAAGGCAAGGACGAAGCCGGCATTCACCAGCACAGCGTCCAAAATCAGCGAAAGAGCTATGAAGCGGGTGCGCGACACCTAGTTCCCCCTCAGGCGGTTGCTCCGCCTGCCGGCGTAAGCCGCATGGCGATCGATGGCCTCTTTGTATACTTCTACAGTGTTTTTTACCATCCTGGGCACGGTGAACTCAGAAAGAGCGCGCGTCCGAGCTTGTTCCCCCAGGCGCGAGCGGAGGTCATCGTCGGAAAGAAGACGGGTGAGGGCTTGGGCAAGGGCCTCCACGTCACCAGGGGGCACCGTGAGCCCCGTTATCCCATCGAGATTGGCATAGGGAACGCCGGTAGGGAGTCGGGTGGAGACCACAGGCGTTCCCGCAGCGTGGGCCTCGATCTGCACAAGTCCGAAAGCCTCACTCCGAGCTACGCTCGGGAGGCAGAGCACGTCTGCGGCACGGTACCAAGCGCAGACCTCAGCATCGTCCGGGGGCGGGACGAAGGTCACGCGAGTAGCTGTGCCGCCTGCGGCGGCAAGTTCGCGGAGTGGTTCTTCGAGGGGCCCACTTCCGATCAGAACCAGGTCGGCATCCACGTGGCGCATGGCCCGTACAAGAACGTCCACACCCTTGTAGTAGACGAGTCGGCCTACGAAGAGGACGATTCTGCGCCCGGCGTGTGCAGTCCGTAATTCCGCAGCGCGCTCGAGGAGTTCAGGTGTGGTCACGAAGTACCGTTGTGGCAGCCCGAAGGGTACCACTCGGCATTTCTCTGCCCGTGGCGCCAAAAACCGGGAGCCGTCGATCAGGTTCGGTGAGGAGGCCACTATCAATTCGACTCTGTCGAGAAATCGCTCTAGGAAAGGCGTGTACACGGTGAGGAGGCGCTTCTGGCGTACGATGTCACTGTGGTAGAGAACAACAGTAGGCGCCGCAGGGCGCGCCCACAAGAACGAGAGTTCACCCCACGGGTAAGGAGAATGTAGATTGATCACATCGGGTTGCTCGATCCCCGCTTCACCCGTGCGGCGCATCTCATCGCGCAAGGCTCGGGGCATACCCACCGCCAACGGGGTGGATGACAGGGTGAATTGTCGGGAGAGTCGTACCACCTCGACACCGCCGATACACTCCGTTGTGCCGCGTGACCCCTCGTTGCTCACCAAAGCTCGAACCCTGGCTCCCGCATGTTCCACCAGACCCTCCGATAGGGTGCGAACGACGGCCTCGATACCACCGAGGTGCGGCGGCGAGTAGTACTTATTGACCATTGTCACGCGCATCGGACGATCCGGCATCATTGCGCCGCCTTTTTCTTCCCCGCACGTCCCGAGTAGGCGGCCAGAACGCTACGGTAAACCTGGGCCGTGGAGGCCGCGGTGTGTGCCCAACTGAACCGCGCCGCGTGTTCTCTTCCGGCCCTTTTCAGGTCCTCCCGCAGTGCAGGATCGTGCAG
>JAXGNF010000091.1:0-9183 GCA_040768135.1 Thermoleophilia bacterium
CCAGGGGGGGGCGCGCGCGATGTAATGGCGCCCGCGCCTCGTCCCGGGCCCGCTCGCCACCTTCGTGGTCGACCGCAACATCAACTACACCAACGTTTGTGTGTCCGGCTGCCGCTTCTGCGCCTTTCACTGTGCCCCGGGGGCATCGGAGGCCTACGTACTCTCTCAGGAGGTAATACATCAGAAGATCCAAGAGACGGTGGACTTGGGCGGCACCGCCATCCTGATGCAGGGTGGTCTTCACCCGGACCTCGATGTTGCTTGGTTTGAGGATCTTTTCCGGTCGATCAAGGAGCGCTTCACCATCACCATTCATTCACTCTCGGCTCCGGAGGTGGTCCACATCGCCTCGGTGAGCGGGATCAGTGTGGCAGAGACGCTGCGTCGATTAAAGGCCGCTGGGCTTGACTCGCTACCGGGGGGCGGTGCGGAAATCCTGGTGGATCGTGTGCGCCGGCAGGTGGCTCCCGGCAAGGCGGACACTCAGGAATGGCTTGCCGTCATGCGGGAGGCCCATCGTCAAGGCATCCCCGGGACGGCTACCATGATGTTCGGTAGTGTCGAGACGCTTGAGGATCGGGTCGAACACCTACGGGTCATCCGCGATCTGCAGGACGAGACGGGGGGATTCCGAGCCTTCATCCCCTGGAGTTTCCAGTCGGGGAACACGGCGCTTGCAGACTCCACCGTACAGGCCACAGGGGTGGATTATCTGACGACGCTCGCCGTCTCCCGTCTCTATCTGGACAATATCCCTCATATCCAGGCTTCGTGGGTCACGCAGGGTCTGAAGATGGGGCAGGTGGCGTTGCGTTTTGGAGCCGATGATCTGGGCAGTACCATGATCGAAGAAAACGTAGTGGCTGCCACCGGTGTGCGCACTCGGGTCGACGTCGGCGACCTCGTGCACGCCATCCGGGAGGCAGGTTTCACACCGGCTCAACGAAGCACCGATTACAGCCTGATACGCATCTTCTGAGACGTCCGCGGCAATGTTGCCTGGACGAAGCGGGTGTCCGAACAGACGAAAAGCGTCCGTTCTCGGAGGGCGGATGTATCATATGTGTTCGCCGATACGTACGGAGGAGCGGGCGATGAAAGAAAAGGGAGAAGTGAGAGCGAAGACGGGTTTCGCGGAGACTCTTAAGGGCGGAGTCATCATGGATGTGACTTCGGCCGAGGAGGCGCGCATCGCCGAACAGGCGGGGGCCTGCGCGGTCATGGCTCTCGAACGGGTCCCGGCCGATATCCGTAAAGAAGGTGGCGTAGCTCGGATGGCCGATCCCGAGAAGATAATCGAGATTCAGGAGGCCGTCACCATTCCGGTTATGGCCAAGGCCCGTATCGGTCATCTTGTGGAGGCTCAAATCCTCGAGGCTCTGGCGGTGGACTACATCGACGAGAGTGAGGTCTTGACACCGGCTGATGAGTCCCACCACATCAACAAGTGGAAGTTCAAGGTGCCGTTTGTCTGCGGAGCGACGGGTTTGGGTGAGGCCCTGCGCCGCATCAACGAGGGAGCGGCCATGATGCGTACCAAGGGTGAGGCAGGCACGGGCAACGTGGTCGAGGCGGTCCGGCACATGCGGACCATCAATCGCGAGATCCGTAGCCTCGCGTCCATGGACGAGGACGAGTTGTTTCGAGCAGCCAAGGACTTTCAGGCTCCCTATGACTTGGTGGTCTGGGTGGCTGAACACGGGGCTCTGCCGGTGGTCAATTTCTCTGCCGGGGGCATAGCGACTCCGGCTGATGCCGCTCTCATGATACAGTTGGGTGCCGACGGGGTGTTTGTGGGCTCGAGAGTCTTCAAAAGCCAGAATCCGAGCGCTCGGGCGAAAGCTATCGTCGAGGCCGCGGCCCATTACGACGATCCGAGTGCGCTCGCCCGGATCTCCAAGGGGTTGGGCGACGCCATGCCGGGTCTGGAGATTGGGGCTATGCGCCCCGAGGAACTCATCCAGAACCGCGGCTGGTAGCGCCTGGCCCACTGCAACCGGGCAACCGCTCTGGGGCAGCCGTGGCCTGTTGACCGTCGCCTGGCGGTTGTCGCCGAGCGGTTGTTGGGTGGCTGTTCTTGGGCAACCGCTGCTGAGGGATCTTGTACCGGGGTCGAGCGTCTGACGCTCGCACTCTCAGCAGTCTCAATTGGTAGAAGCGCATGTGGTTGTGGATGTTTTCCGGGGTCATTTCCTAAAAACCGGTGCAAAAACGCCAATTATGCGCAGAAGCCGTGGGCTCCTGCGTACACGAAATCCGTCCCTCAGCTGATATAATGACTTGCTGGTGTGTAGCGCCAGCAAGCCCGCCCGTTCGTCATCGATGGCCGCTGGTCGCACCTCCTTTGGTACCCGTGCCTTGCTTCGCGATAAGGAGGGTTGGCTTGATCCGATACGACGCAGACCAAGCAGCGTTCTATCGGGAGAAGTTGGTCAGAAGAGTCGAGGCGGACGTCCGTGATTGCTACCAATGTGGCAACTGCTCTGCCGGCTGCCCGGCCGCCTTCACCTTTGACTACACTCCCAACCAGGTGATGCGGATGCTTCAGGTGGGGCTGGTCGACAAAGTCCTAGACTCCAAAGCGATCCAGCTCTGTATCCAGTGTCTTACCTGCACGGCCCGCTGCCCACGCAACATCGACATCGCCGGTATCTTCGAAGATCTGAAGACGATCGCCACTGCTCAGGAACGTGATGTTCCTGAGCACGTCAAGACGTTCAACAAGACGTTCCTGGATGCTGTGGCACGGTTTGGCCGGCTCCCTGAATTCTACGATATGGCCATGTTCTACGTCGGGACCTTGAACCCCAAGATGGCGCTGGGCAACGTGGGCATAGCGGTCCCCATGGTGACCAAGCGCAAGCTCAAGCTCATCCCGCGTAAAGTCAAAGGGGCGGATGAGGTGGGCCGTATCTATAAGAAGACCATGAGCAAAGCCCGGGCCCGCGAACAGGCCGAGAGTGTGGCGCGTGCGAAGGCGGCCGAGTCGGCACGAGCGGCCGCAACGGCTACAACCGGCGCTGCCGCCCCCAGCGCCACAACGGCCGAGGCGACAGGAAGCGAGGTGGATTGATGAGTCTCGCCTACTATCCCGGCTGCTCACTCCAGCACTCGTCACAGGAGCTCGACCGGTCTACTCGCAGGGTTCTCGAAGCATTGGGTGTGGACTACGCCGAGGTGCCGGAATGGACCTGCTGCGGCTCGACCCCGGCGCATATGATGGACCATCTGTTGGCCCAAGCCCTCGCAGCCCGCAACCTGCGCCAAGCAGCGGAGATAGGTACCGAGTTGCTCGCTCCTTGTCCATCGTGCTATCAGCGGGAGAAAAACGCTGAGATCGAGATCCACAAAGACGATGCTTTTCGTGCAGAGGTAAACGAAGTCCTTGACAGGCCTTACGTGGACGAGGTGCTCGTCTATGCTCTGCCCGAGTACCTCATGAAGTCGGTGGGCGAGGAGAAGGTCGCGTCTTTGGTGAAGATCGACCTATCTCAACTGAAAGTCGTCCCTTATTATGGGTGTCTGCTGGGCCGCCCGAGCGAGATGACCGGAGAAGCGGACTCAGAGCAGCCTATGATGATGGACCTGCTCCTACAGGCCGCCGGAGTCGACGTCAAATGGTGGAACTACAAGACCGAATGCTGTGGTTCTAGTGTGGGTCTGCCCAAGGAGGAAATCCAACGCCGGTTGAGCGGCAAGGTCATAGAACAGGCGCTCGCTGCCGGGGCTGAGGCCATCGTGGTGTGCTGCCCATTGTGCCACGTCAATCTTGATCTGAAACAGGGCCAGATCAACAAAGCTCTCGGTACCGACTACAAGGTGCCCATTCTGTATTTGTCGCAGGTGTTAGGCCTCGCTTTCGGCCTGAGTGAGAGCGACGTGATGTTGCATAAGAACATTATCGACCCGCGGCCGCTTATCAGGCGGGTCATTGCCGAAGCGGCGGACCTCAAGGCTGAAGAAGAGCGCAAGGCCGCGGAGAAGGCGGCGAAGGCTGCCGCACGGGCGGCAAAGGCCGTGGCCGACGAAGCGGGGGCGTCCGGCCAGGCGGCGTCTGCGAAGACAGCCAAGGCCGGTGTCGCCGTAGACGGTGCTGAGGGTCCGGATGCGGAGGTGGCGCCATGAGGATAGGGGTCTTCGTTTGCCACTGCGGCAGCAACATCGCCGGTACGGTCGACGTAGCGGAGGTAGCGAGGCGGGCCCTCACCCTCAAGGACGTTGTCCACGCCGAGGACATCATGTACACCTGCGCTGAACCAGGCCAGGCAGCCATCCAAAAGGCCATCCAGGAGAAGAAGCTCGACCGCGTGGTCGTTTCGGCTTGTTCTCCACACATGCACGAAGTCACCTTCAGGCGATGTGTGGAGGGAGGGGGGCTTAATCCGTACTTATTCGAGATGGCCAACATCCGCGAGCACTGTTCTTGGATCCACTCCGACATGCCGGTGGCCACTGAGAAGGCTTGGGACATCGTAAAGATGGCCGTGGCCAAAGCCCGGCGGCTTGAGCCTCTGTTCGCCAACGAGGTGGAGGTCAACAAAGACGTCCTCGTTATCGGAGGTGGGGTAGCCGGCATCCAGGCGGCGCTCGACCTCGCCGATGCCGGACTCAAGGTGACTATCGTCGAGAAGCAGACGACCATCGGCGGCGTGATGGCCAAGCTCGACAAGACCTTCCCCACTATCGACTGTTCGGCCTGCATCCTCACGCCGCGCATGGTCGACTGTGCCCAGCACGAGAACATCGAGGTCATGGCCTACTCGGAAGTCGAGAAGGTATCCGGCTACGTGGGCAATTTCACCGTTGATATCCGCAAAAAGGCCCCCATGGTCGATTGGACCAAGTGCATCGGCTGCGATATCTGCGTGCAGAAATGCCCGTCGAAGGCCCCCGACATCTTCAACGTCGGCCTGGAGCCGACCAAAGCCATCTACATCCCGTTCCCGCAGGCGGTGCCGAAACGGGCGGCTATTCAGGTCGACTACTGCCGCTATTTCCAAACCGGCAAATGTAGGGTGTGCGAACGGGTCTGTCCGGCCGGCGCTATCGACTTCGAGCAGAAGGACGAGATCGTCCAGAAGGAGTTCGGCGCCATCGTGGTGGCGACCGGTCTCGAGGTCTTCGACTGGGAGACGGGTTATCCCGAATACGGGGGCGGTAAGATCAAGGACGTGATCTCGGGCCTACAGTACGAACGCATGCTGAACGCCTCCGGTCCCTATGGGGGCCACGTGCATAGGCTGTCCAACGGCGAAGAACCGAAGACCGTGGTCTTCATCCAGTGCGTAGGCTCGCGGGATGAATCGGTGAACCGGCCGTATTGTTCCAGCGTGTGCTGTATGTACACCGCGAAGCAGGCCCTGCTGACCAAAGATCACTGCGGCATGGATGTCGAGGTCTACGTCTTCTACATAGACATCCGCGCTACCGGCAAGGGCTACGAGGAGTTCATCAAGCGGGTCCAGACCGAGTTCGGCGTCAAGTACGTGCGGGGACGGGTCTCCAAGCTTTACGAAGAGAACGGAAAGGTGATGGTGCGGGGCGTCGACACCCTACTCGGTGAGCCGGTGGAGGTGGCCGCCGATCTGGTGGTGCTTGCAAGCGGCATCGAGGCGGCTCCGGGCGCCAAAGAACTGGCTCAGAAGCTGAACATAAGCTACGACGAGTTCGGATTCCTCAAGGAAGGCCACCCAAAACTGCGCCCTGTCGACACCAACACCGCGGGCGTCTTCCTGGCAGGTGCGTGTCAGGCGCCAAAGGACATCCCCGCCACTGTGGCGCAGGCCTCGGCCACGGCCGCCAAGGTGGTTGGGCTTCTGGCCAAAGACAGACTCAAAACCAGTCCGATGATAGCCGTGGTCGATCAGAAGAACTGCGTGTCATGCTGGAAATGCATCGATGTCTGCCCGTTCAGCGCCCCTGAGAAGCAAGAGGTGCGGCCGGGGGATTTCAAGAGCCACGTGATCGAGACGGTATGCCAGGGCTGTGGAGTCTGTGTGGCCACCTGCCCGGTGAACACCATCGCGCTCAAGGGGTTCCCAACGGAAGCGATCCTCGACCAGATCGAGGAAGTCCTCATCTCATAGGAAGGCGGTGAAGATGGCTGAAACAACAACAGCACAAGCCAACGGCGCCGCCTCGGGAGCCGTACCCGGCGCGGACGCGGCCGCGACGCCCGCCTCGACCGGAGGCCGTCCGGTCAAGATCATCGGCATCGTATGCAACTGGTGCAGTTATGCCGGCGCCGACACTGCCGGGGTCGGTCGCTTCAAACAACCTGCCAATTTAAGGTTGGTACGGGTGCCGTGCACGGGACGTATTGACCCTCTATTCGCCCTCAAGGCCTTCGAAAAGGGCGCGGACGGGGTGCTCATCAGCGGATGCCACCCGGGTGATTGCCATTACTCCGAAGGCAACTACTATGCCCGACGCAAGTTCGAGCTGCTGGAACGGATGATCCATCACTTGGGCATCCCTAAAGAGCGCTTCCGATGGACTTGGGTCTCGGCTTCAGAGGGCCAGCGTTGGCAGCAGGTGGTCACGGAATTCGTGGCCGGCGTGGAGAAGCTCGGCCCTCGTGAAGGGAGGGCTTTGTGAGCCGTCAAGACCACATCCGCGAATTCGCTGCCAAGGCCCTCGCCGACGGCAGAGTGGACTATTTCATCGGTTGGAAGCAGGGCTATAACGAATCTGAAGTGATCCCGGCGTTCGTGAAAGACCCGGCCGAGGTCGACCAACTTGTCTGGAACGATCTCTGTCACCACAACCTGGTCACCTTTATCAAGCGCAACATGCCGGGCCCGGTTGATGCCAAGATCGGTCTCTGCGTGAAGGGCTGCGACAGCCGCACCCTGGTCTCTCTGTTGCAAGAAGAACTCGTAGACAAAGAGAAGCTGTACGTGGTGGGCGTGCCTTGCGAAGGAGTGCTCGACAGGCACAAGATCGAGAAGGAGTTCTCCGACGAGATAGTCTCCATCGCGTCGGTCGACGGTAGGGTGGCGGTCACCACCCGTACGGGAGAGACCAAAGAATTTGCCCGAGAGGAGATGCTGTTTGGGGCCTGTCCCCAGTGCCGTTATCCCAATGCGTTGTATGCCGACGATGTGGCCGGCCCTTTGGTGGCCGAGCCCGATCGGGACGGGACCGGGCCCGACTTCAGCGAGTTGGACGAATACGAGAGCCTGTCCGATGACGAGAAGCAGACGCTGCTCGAGAAGACCTACTCCACCTGTATACGTTGCTTCGCCTGCATCCATGTATGCCCGGTGTGCGTGTGTTGGGATAAGTGCGTCAACCGTTCGCGGCAGCCGGAATTGGTGGCCCAGAAAGTGGGCGCCAAGGAGAACTTGCTGTTTCAGATGATCCATATGATGCATGTGGCGGGGCGCTGCCCGTCGTGCGGAGCCTGCGACCGGGCTTGTCCCGTGGAGATTCCGCTCTACCTGCTGCACCGCAAGATGAACAAGGAGATCTACGACATGTTCGGCTTCGAACCGGGCACGAAGCTCGATCAGAAGCCTGTGTTCCAGTTGTTCGACCTCACCGACCAGTTCGGCGATTGAGAGGAGGGGCGATGGCGATCAGGTTCATGAGTCAAGATCAGCTGCCGGCCTTTCTGAGCCATCTGGCCGAGGGGGCACGGGTGGTGGCTCCCGTCGAGACCGACGGCATGGTGCAGTTCGAGCCCTGGACGGCGGGTCGGGACGTCGAACTCGACGTGTTGCTCGCCAAACAATCACCCAAAGAGTGGGTGTTCCCGCAGACCGAGACATACCTCAAGTTCGAGTACAGTACGATCATGCCGGAGGAAGGTGCCGAAAGTGAGACGGCCGCTGAGTCGGCGTTGCCCCAAGAAGCCGTGGCCGTCGATGCTCTGAGCGAGGCTCCGGCCCAGGTGATCTTCGGTCTACGCCCGTGCGATGCCCGCGGGTTCGTGCAGATGGACCGGGTGTTCGGCGGGTACGGCGGTTTCTACTTCGATCCCCTTTACAATGCTCGTCGCGAGGCGACCACCCTGCTGGCAGTCACCTGCCTCGAGCCACGGTCGACCTGCTTTTGCACGGCCATCGGGGGCGGCCCTGCCGGTCAAGAAGGAGTGGACGCGCTTTTTACCCAGGTAGACGGTGGCTTCGTGGTCGAGGCGCTTACCGAGAAGGGCGAGGCGGCTTTGGCGGGATTCGGCGCAGGGGTTGTCGATGCTACCGAAGCCCAGATTGTCGCCGCTGGGGAGGTCAAGGATGCGGCGAGCGCCAAGGTCGATGTGCCTTTCGCGCTCGAAGGCATCCGTGACAATCTCCACGACAACATCGCCGATGATCGGTGGCACGACCTGTGTATGCGCTGCATCTCCTGCGGCACCTGCACCTATGTGTGTCCGAGTTGCTACTGCTTCTCTATCAATGACGAGTTGGTGGAGTCGCAGGGCGAGCGCTACCGGGTGTGGGACAACTGTTTCAACCCCGTCTATACGGAGGAGACCTCGGGCCACAACCCGCGCGCCCTCAAATCCAACCGGTTCCGTAACCGCTTCAGCCACAAGTTCTGGTACTACCCTGACAAATACGACAGTCTGCTCTGCTCCGGCTGTGGCCGCTGCATCATGCACTGCCCCACACGCATCGACATCCGGGAGGTGTTGCGGGTGATGGGTGTACCGGCCGGTGTACCCGAAGCCGGGTCGGCCGATATATCGGCGTCCGGACCGGGGCCCGGTGGAGCAGTCGACGCGCCTGGTGTGGCCGAAGGGAAGGAGGCGTAGATGGCTGACAACGGCAAACGCGTCTACGCTCCGGCCGATCTGGTGGTCGGTGCCAGCACGGCCCGCGCGGGTAAGCGGGGCGGCAATCCCTATCTGCCCGAAGTGGCGACCGTCATCGATATCATCGACGAGACCCCGACCATCAAGACCTTCCGCATGAAGTTCGACGATCCGGAGGTGCAGAAGAACTTCAGCTTCCTACCCGGCCAGGTGGGCCAACTCGGTATCTTCGGCGTGGGCGAATCGACCTTCGCCATCAGCTCCAAGCCGAGCGAGAAGGAGTTCATCCAGTTCTCGGTGATGAAGGCCGGTGAGGTCACGAAGGCCCTTCACAACCTGTCGGTAGGCGACAAGGTAGGCATCCGTGCCCCCATGGGTAACGGCTTCCCGGTGGAGGAGTGGAAAGGTAAGAAGATCCTGTACGT
>JAXGNF010000092.1:0-8995 GCA_040768135.1 Thermoleophilia bacterium
CGCCATGATCTCTTCTCCGTGGCTTTCGGCAGCTTTCATCGGGTGCGGTCGCAGCGGGCCATCATAGACCGGTGTATGGAGTTGCTGGCCTTCGTTGGCTTGGAGGACAAAGCGAACATGTACGCCACGAGCCTGCCTCACGGTAGTCAGCGGGAGCTGTGTGTGGCGGTTGCTCTGGCCTCCGACCCGGTCCTGCTTCTGCTCGACGAACCGTTGACCGGCATGAATGCTGAAGAGACGGCCGCGATGATCGACATCATAAAGGCCCTCAACAAAGAGCGGGGCACGACGACGATCGTGGTGGAGCACAACATGCGGGCCGTGCTTGGCCTTTGCGCGCGCACCGTGGTTCTGAACTACGGGCAGAAGCTGGCTGAAGGCACACCCCGTCAATGTGTCGCCGATCCGGCAGTGATTGAAGCGTATCTTGGGGTTGAGGCAGATGTTTTTTGAAGTCAACGATCTGAGGATCGCCTACGAGGGAGCAGAGGTGGTCAAAGGCGTCTCCCTGCATCTCGAAGAGGGAGAGATCGTCACTCTCATCGGCAGCAACGGTGCAGGCAAGACCACCATCCTTCGAGCCATATCTGGCCTCAAGGCTCCGACCGGTGGCGAGATCTGGTTCGAGGGAGACCGCATTGACGGATGCAATCCTCAGAGCATCGTCAAACGGGGAGTCGTTCAGGTGCCGCAGGGGAGAGGGCTCTTTCCTTACATGTCGGTGGCTGAGAATCTCAGGGTGGGAGCGTTCCTACGCAAGGACAAGAAGGCCGTCGCCCAAGATCGCGAAGTGGTGTTGCAGCATTTCCCGCGGTTGAAAGAACGGTTGCGCCAGCAGGCGTCGACCATGAGCGGAGGAGAGCAGCAGATGCTGGCCATCGCGTGCGCGATCATGTGCAAGCCGAGGCTGCTGCTGCTTGACGAGCCGTCGATGGGTCTATCGCCCTTGATGGTGACCGAGATAGGCCGCATCGTACGTGAGATCAACGAAGATCTGGGTACGACCGTGCTCCTTGTCGAGCAGAACTCCCGGCTCGCCCTCAAGCTGGCCCAGCGAGCGTATGTGCTCGAGACCGGCAGCATCGTCATCGAAGGACAGGCCGAGGAACTCATGCACAGCGAGCATGTGCGCAGAGCCTACTTAGGCGAGTGAGGGGAGGCCGCGCGCCAGGTATCCCGAATCTTCGAGTCGTCTCGGGGGTGGAGCAAAGGTGGAGTCCACCGGTTGTGGGGGGATCTTTGATCTGTCCGGCAGAGTAGCCGTTGTTACCGGCGCCGGGTCGGGCCTCGGACGCACTATCAGCGAAGTGCTGGCCGCATACGGAGCCAACGTGGTCGTGGTAGGGCGATCGGCCGAGAAGCTGGAAGAGACACTCAGCCGCCTGGGGGGAACCGGGGCGGAGCAGGGGCCGACGGGCGGTGTCGTCGGGGGGGAACGCACCGCTGTCGGCGACCCCGGTTGTTCGGGCGCCGGCCCGGCGGGCCGGTCGCTGGACGACGGCAACCGTTCTGAACTGCGAGCCCTGGATCGCCATCTGGCCGTCACGGCCGATCTCACGAAACCTGACGATATCGACAACATGGTCGGCCGCATACTCGATCGATTCGGCCGTATCGACATCTTCTTCGCCAATGCAGGGATCCGTGAAAAGAGCTTCGTGCTCATCCACCAGAAGCCCATTCAGGATTGGGACGATGTGCTCGATGCCGACCTCAAGGCGGTTTTTCTGCAGATGAGGGCGGTCTTTCCCATCATGATGACCCAGGAGAGCGGCAGTTTTGTCACCGTCTCCTCGGTTGGGGGAATGGCTCCACTGGCCAACGATCCCTGGGTTTACACACAGACCGCCTACGCCGTCGCCAAGGCGGGGCTCATCATGTTGACCAAGATTGCGGCTCGGCAGTACGGCCCCTACGGAATCAGAGTCAATTGCATCGCTCCTGGTTATCACCGCACACCGCTCACTCCTGAACACGAGGTTGCCGAGGTCGAAGCCACGCTCTCTAAGCTCCTCCCTCTCGGTAGGACCGGTATGCCCGAGGAGATAAGGGGGCTCGCTCTGTGGCTGGCATCGAATGCCTCGAGCTTCGTAACAGGACAGGTTCTGGTCGAAGATGGGGGGTATCTTGCATGACGACGAACGTTTTCGCGGCCGACTCTATCTACGTGAACGGCAGGATCATCACCGTTGATGCCAAGAACACAGTGGCGGCGGCGCTTGCGGTCAAAGACGGCAGGATCTTGGCCGTCGGTGCGGGGGACGACATCCGGGCGTTGGCGGGCGCTGGGACTGAGGTCATCGACCTGGCAGGCAAGACCATGGTGCCGGGCATCAACGATTCACACACGCATACGGCCTTGTACGGTAGCAGCCGGCCTCCCCTTACGCTCGACCTGCAGCATCCCGCGGTGCATTCGATCGCCGACATCAAAGAGGCGGTTCGCCAACGGGCGGAGGCGATCAAGCCCGGTGAGTGGATCCGCGGCAACGGCTGGGACTACGGCTATCTGGCCGAGAGCTTGGCCGATCGCGGTCGGGAACTGACTCGCTTCGATCTCGACGAAGTGGCGCCGGACAATCCCGTTTTTCTGGTCGACTTCAGCCAACACCGGCTCGTGGCCAACAGCTTGGCGCTTGAACTGGCGGGTATCACTCGTGATTCGACGAGTGAGCCGGGCTCTGAGGTCGTCAAAGACCCGGCCACCGGAGAACCCACTGGGATGCTGGTGGAGTTACCGGCTCAGGGCCTCCTCATGAGAGTGGTGCCGCTCTTCACCAGAGAGGAGAAGCGTCAGGCCATCCTCAGCGTGATGCAAGACATGAACGCACGTGGCATCACCAGCGTGACCGACGCCGCCCTCGGCCCGGGAGGGGCAGCCTTCCAGGGAGGCATGCTGGGATCAGAATGCATCAGCGTGTACAACGACCTCCATAACGACGAGCTGTTGTCACTACGGGTGAACGTGCTCTATTTGTTCGGGGCCTACGGGGCCATCGCGCTGGAAGACTTCGAGGAAATCCTACCGGTAATCGGGATCCACAGCGGTTTTGGTGATGAGTGGCTCAAGATAGGGGGTATCAAGCTCTTCGGTGACGGTATTCCTCAGACTAAGACTGCTTGGCTGGGGGAGGACTATCCTGATGGAGGCAACGGTAGCCTGGTCATGCCGGGTGCTGATGACGAGGAGCGACGCCAGGCCCTGCTTGAGATGATCTCGTTCGTACATTCCCACCACTTCCAGTGCGGTATCCACGCTGTGGGCGACCGAGCCATCCAGGCCTGCATTGACGGCATCATCAAGGCGCAGAGCCGGGACGCCCAGAAGCTCCGACACTATCTGGTGTACTGCGACCTGATCACCGACGCCGATATCATGCGCTGCGCTGCCAATGACATTGGGGTGGCGGTGCAGCCCAGCCTCAAGTGGGTCTTCTCCGACGACATCGACAAATGCCTTGGTCTGGCGCGGTCGGAGCGGCAGTATCCGCTGCGGAACCTGCTCGATGCGGGCGTGGCCGTCAGTCTGTCCTCGGATGCCCCGGTGACGACACCCGACTGGCTGCAGGGAGTCGAGGCCGCCGTTCTGCGCAAATCAAAAGCCTCGGGGACGGTCCGGGGCCCCCAATACCGCATCACCGCGTTGGAGGCACTTCGTGCCTACACCATGGGTGGCGCTAGGCAGGACCATATGGAGCAACACAAGGGTTCGCTCGAGCCCGGCAAACTGGCGGACTTCTGCGTACTCGACCAGGATATCCTGGCGGTGGCACCCGATGAGATCCACGCCCTTACCAACATGGGGACCGTAGTGGGTGGCCGGATCGTGTACGACGGCGGGCTGCGAAGGTAGGGCGAACCGGCGGGCTGGGGATTTCCTTCCGTCGTGTTGCCAAGCCTTCTCCATCCTGGGTGGACCTCGTACGAACGTGGTCTTGCTTTGTCGGCACTTGGGTGACGCGTCGGTGACGGTCCTGCGGCACTCCTGCAGAGCTTCGGCGGCATTGCTGGGGCGCTCCCATGACGGCGCCTTCACTTTGCCGAACTCTCGAGGCCTACCCTCCGCCCGCAATCCTGGGGCCGACGCCCCTGTCGGGGGAGAACGCGGTACCATGGACTCCTAGGCCGATGTCTTCGTGAGGGCGCATCCGGGCGCAGGGCGGGCGGCATGATCCGCTTGGCGGCCCGGCAAGGAGGTGCTGGGATATGACCCATCCGATACGAGTGCTCATCGCAAAACCCGGGCTGGACGGCCACGACAGAGGCGCGATCACTTTGGCGATGGGTCTGCGTGACGAGGGCATGGAAGTGATCTACACCGGCGTCAGGCAGTCGCCTGAGAACATCGTGCGGACCTGCGTGCAGGAGAATGTAGAGGTCCTCGGCCTGAGCCTGTTATCGGGGGGGCACAACTATTACTTTCCGAAGGTGCTGGAGTTGCTCAAAGCCAATCGGATGGATGACATCTTGGTGCTGGCCGGGGGGATAATCCCCGACGAAGACAGACAGGCCCTCAAGGAACAGGGCATAAGAGAAATATTTGGGCCGGGGAGTTCGATAGCGCAGATTGCCGACTTCATCAGGGCGCACGTGGCGGGAGGGCGGTCGTGACCTGCGACCTAGACCGGGTTCTCGATGCGGCCCTGACAGGCAGCGAAGGCCCGCTTGGTCGCCTTCTCACGCTGTTGGAGACCGACGAGTCCGGCGCTTCTCACCTACTAGCCAGAATCTCGAGCTGTCAGAAGGGGGCGTTTCGCATCGGCATAACCGGTTCCCCAGGGACCGGCAAGAGCACGTTGATAGACAAGCTCATCAGCGTTGTCCGTCGTCGGGACCTGACTGTCGGGGTGATCTTGGTCGACCCGAGTAGCCCTATCACCGGAGGAGCCGTGCTGGGCGATCGGATCAGGATGGAACAACATTACTCCGACGCAGGCGTTTTCATCCGTAGCATGGGGAGTCGAGGGAGCCTGGGCGGAGTGTCAAAAGCCGTCGGTGGGGCGGTGGAGTTGTTCGACGCCTGCGGGAAAGACGTGGTAATCGTTGAGACCGTAGGGATCGGCCAGGAGGGGATCGAGGTCACGAGGTTGGTGGACGTCACCGTCTTGGTGATGGCGCCCGGGTGGGGGGACACCATGCAGTTGATGAAGGCTGGGGTACTCGAGGTGGCGGACGTCATCGTGGTCAACAAGGCGGATCTGGGGGCCGCGGATCTGGTTGGGGGCATAAGGGAGATCCTGTCGTTGGGGGGACAGGCCTCGAGACCAGCAGTTGTCGAAACACAGGCAATGGACGGTATGGGTGTCGATGCGCTGTGGATGGAGCTGGAAGCTTTGCGGCGTCCGGAGCACGAAACGCGCCCGGAACACGAGCCGCCCCCAAGGGGCGGGCTGCGGTCAGAGACGGCGCAGCAAAGGCGGTAGAAGATGGGCGAAGACCGTGTTGAGGCCGTTGCGGCCGGACTCAGAGACTGGCACGACGGGATCTTTAAAGAATACGTAGGTGAGAACCCCGAGCGGGATATCGTGAGCGAGATCCCGGTCAAGACCCTGTATACACCTGTCGACCGGGCCGGGGCCGATTACTTGCGCGACCTTGGTTTTCCCGGCGAATACCCTTTCACCCGTGGCGTCACCCCCACCATGTACCGCAGCAAGATCTGGCCCATGTCGGATTACGCGGGGTTCGGCAGCGCCAAAGACGCGGCTGAGCGCCACAAGTACCTCCTTGCCCAGGGCAATACCCACATGGCGGTGGCTGCTGACATCCCCACCCAGCTCGGGTACGATGCCGATGACCCCCTGGTAGAGGCCGAAGTGGGCCTTATCGGGGTGTCGCTCTCATCTTTGCGTGACGTGGAGATCCTTCTTGAGGATATCCCGTTGGACAAGGTGACCATCCGGGGGTCCACTAGTTCGATGGTGTTGCCCCTGTGGGCCATGTATACCGTAGCGGCTGAGAAGAAGGGATTCCCGGTTGAGCAGATGATGGGCGACGCCAAGCCCGACGTGATGGATGAATACCTTGGCCGGGGGACTTACATCTTTCCGCCCGAACACAGTCTGCGGTTGAGCCTTGATCTGGTGGAGTATGGGCTGAAGCACATCCCTCGTCTGACGTATCAGATCAACTCCTACACCATCCACGAGCAGGGCTCCACAGTAGTCCAAGACGGCGCCTACTCCCTTGCGACCGCCCTTTTCTATCTGGAAGAGGCTCGTAAACGGGGCACTATCGACGTGGGCGAGTTCGCGGCGCGCATCTCTCAGCACCCTGCCATCCATACCCACCTTTTCGAGGAGGCGGCCAAAAGCCGGGCCATGCGTCGGTTGTGGGCCAAGTTGGTAAAGGAACGTTATGATCCGCAGAATCCCGACGCTCTCCGGTGCATGATCGACCCCAACACGGGAGGGTCAGTCCTCACGGCTCAGCAGGCGGAGATCAATATCGTGCGGATAGCCCTGGAGATACTTGCAGCCGCCTTGGGAGGCTGTACGGTGATAGCGCCGTGCTCGTATGACGAAGCTTTGACCATACCGACTCAGAAGGCCGTCACCATGTCTTTGCGGGCCCAGCAGATCATCGCCTATGAATCGGGGGTCTGCGACACCGTCGATCCGCTCGCGGGTTCGTACTACGTGGAGACGCTTACGGACGAGATCGAGAAAGAGATGCTGGACTTCATTCACAAGATCGAAGCCCGTGGAGGGATGATGGGCGTCATCAAGTCGGGCTGGTTGAAGCAGGAGATAAGCCGCTCGGCCTATCTCAAGCAGAAGGCATTGGAGGACGGACGGCAGGTTCGCGTGGGTCTGAACAAATTCTGTGTCGAAGAGGACACGGTATACGAGGTCCACAAGCCCGACCCTCAGCTTCTGCAAGCGAGGAAAGAAGACCTCAGGCGCCTGCGCGCCGAGCGGGATAATACCGCCGTGGAAGCGTCTCTGGAGAGACTGCGACGGGCCGCCGAAGGCAGCGAGAATCTGATGCCGTACCTACAGGACGCGGTCGGAAAGTACGCCACGATGGGGGAAATAGGCCGGGTGTTCAGGAGCGTATTCGGAGAATATAAGCCGGCGCCGATCGCGCTCTGACGGATCGAGATGCGCAAGGGGCAGAGGGCGTTTGTTCCGGAGGTGGGGTGATGACGACGGGTAGAGAGACGGCGGGGCTGGAGCGGAGGTTCGTAGACTTCCTCATGGCCGGTGGTTTTGCGCATCTCCCCGGAGATGCTGTTACCATGATGAAGAACGTCATTCTGAACGACCTGGGTGCAACCGTAGGGGGAGCCACGTCCGAGGGTTGTGAGGCGGTCCTCGACTTGGTTCGGGGTTGGGGCGGGAGGGAAGAGGCTGGTATTCTTATCCATGGGGGGAGAGCGCCGGCACCCAACGCGGTCTTTGTCAATAGCGTTATGGCCCGTGCTCTTGACATCGATGATCACATGCCGCCGGGCATGCACCTGGGCGCGTCCGCCGTGCCCACCGCATTGGCGGCGGCTGAGTTGGCGGGCGGCTGCAGCGGAAAGGAGTTCCTGTCCGCCCTCGTCCATGGGTTCGAGATGGCCATCAGGATCAATGATGCGTCGACTTATGACGGGTTCGATCCCAGTGGGGTGTGCGGCATGTTCGCGTCTGTGGCTGCGGCGGGGCGGATCCTTCGTCTTGATGCCGGCCAGATGTCTAACGCTTTGGCCCTTGGTTTCAACCGGCCGATCCAGACGTTTCAGAGCATCGTGGACGGGGCGACGGCGGTACGGGTGGGGCAGGGCCTGATCTCGCAGGCGGCGGTCATGTCGGCCCAGTTGGCCCAGACCGGGATCACGGGCCCCCAGAACTTCTTGGAGGGAGTCTTCGGATACTTCCACCTCTACGCCGGAGACGAATATGATCCTTCGGCAGTGACCCGCGGCCTGGGCACGGATTTCCACTTAGACAAAGTCGCGTTCAAGAACTACCCAAGCTGCGGGGGGACCATAGCTGCTACCGACGCGATTCTCAGCCTGATGCAGCGAGAGCACCTGACGCCGGAGGGCGTAGCCCGCGTCGACGTGAGGGTGACGCCCTACATCTTCGACATGACGGGCGGTCCTTTCAAAATAGGGAGCAACCCGCGGGTGGATGCCCAGTTCAGTATCCAGTATTGCGTGGCCAACGCTCTGCTTAGAGGGGAGTCGGTGCTACGCCATTTTGATGAGGATCAGGTCAGAGATCCCAGGATCGTCGACTTGGTCGAGAGGATCCACGTTTCGCCCGACCCCACGTTCAAAGAGGCGAGGCAGGGGTCAAGCTTGAGGGCCGACATGGACGTGACTACTCCTGCGGGCCACGTGTACCGGGTATCGATACCGATCCCGAGTGGGTTTCCAGGGAACCCACTGTCGAGCGAACGGATCGGCGGGCTCTTCAGGGAGGCCGCCCGCTATGGGGGCAGGCCTCTTTCGGAAGATAACCTAGAAAAGATCGTCGCGCTCGTCGATCACCTCGAAGACTGCCAAGATGTCCGCGATCTGATCCCTCTGATGACCGCCCCACTGCCCTAGAGGCCTACGAAGCCGAAGATCCGGGTCATCGACGGATGCGGTCGTCAAGCCGCATGCCTGTTTGGCGATGGCCCCTCGCCGCGGTGCGGGACGGTCCGTGCCCCATCCGCACCACACTAAATCGCACGCGTTGGGTCGTTTATGCCCGGACGTGGGACACTACCCTAGATTAGTGCGGCCCACGTAGGGAGGAGGAATACATCATGGAGTGCAGGGCCATCAACCCCTGGAAGTGGCAGGATGAATTTGATTTCTCGCAGGCAGTCGAAGTGCGAGGAGACCACCGGACCGTTTACTGCGCAGGCCAGACTTCGTGCGCTGCCGACGGCACACCGATGCACCCCGGAGACATGTTGGCCCAATACCATCGAGCGTTGGACAACCTAGAGACCGTTCTGGGTGGGGCCGGCCTCGGGCTCGCCGACGTGGTGCGTCTGAACTACTATGTTACCG
>JAXGNF010000093.1:0-8983 GCA_040768135.1 Thermoleophilia bacterium
CCCCCGGGGGTATAGGTTTATAGGCCCGGGGGGGCGCCACGCCTTGTTCTCCGGTGCGATGAATTTTGGAACGTGACCTAATACCGTCCGTACTCACGGGCCGCCTTGATGAGCTGAAACACGTTCACAGGCGGAGCTTGGGCTGGTACGTCGCACCCCGCCATGAGGATGTAGCCTCCCTTGTGGTACTTGGCCGTCTCGATGCATTCTCGGGCTTGGGCCAGCACTTCTTCCGCCGCGCCCTCCTGTATGAGCGTGGGATCGACGTTGCCTGCAATGATGTGGTCGGGGAACATCTCCATGGCTTTTGAGAGAGGTACTTCCCGACCAAAGCTGAGCACGGTGTGCGGTCCCATGGGGACCTGCTGCCAGTATTTAAGGTTCTTGTTCTGCTCGCCGCAAATGTGAAAGGTAGCCCTGATGCCGAGATCCACCACGTGCTGAGCGACTTTCACGATGTTGGGAAGTGCGAATCTCTCAAACTGCTCGGGCGAGATCAGCCTGTTGGAGCCCGTCGCTTCGCCGCCGAACGCGACCAGGTTGTCGGCTCCGAACTCCTTCACGAAATGGTCGACCACCCGAAGAGTGAAGGTGAGAGCCTTGTCGAGCATGACGTCCACCAGTTCGGGTCGTTTGATCATCCATTTGAGAAGCCGCTCCTCGCCCACGATAGAGCCGGCGAGGCTGAAGCTACTTCCCGCTGGGAAGATGCCCACGGGCATCCCGTGCGCCGCTTGGATGCGGCCGAACTCCAAGATGAGCGGCATCGCTCCGACCTTGGTGACATCTTCCGGCACCTGCAACGTGTAGACGTCGTCTTCGGTTTGTACCGGAGTCCGGGTGACAATCGGGGCTCCGGCGTATTTCTTCAGCGGCATCTCGATATCGCCGCCGAACTCCCAGGCTCCCACTGAAGCATAGGCGTACATGGGAGTTCCGTCGTAACCGTACATCTCCTGGGCAAGCATCTGACAGTGGAAGCTTTGCGCCGGGTCGTCGTAAATACGGGCAAGGGGCAGCCCGCAGACGGTCGCACAGTGACCAAAGATCATAGGACTGACCGGGACGCGGTCGGGGCGCTCTCCCCGCATGAGTGCACCCATCCGTTCCGAACTAGTCATGCTCTCCTGCCACACGGTCTCTTATCCTCCCATCATACGGACGGCCAGCCGCGCGGCTGCGACGGCGTTTTCGGCGTAGCCATCGGCGCCCCACTCGTCGGCCAGTGCCTGGTTGAGCGGTGCTCCTCCCACGAGGATCTTGGTGTTGGGCAGTCTGACCTTGAGGTCGGGCAAGTAGTCTTTGATCGCGATCATAGTAGTGGTCATGAGGGCGGACATACAAAGTAGGTCGGCTTCGACCTGCAGACACTCCTCCGCGAATCTCTCCATTTCGACATCGCGGCCCAGGTCGTAGACCTCGAAACCGTTGACCTCAAGCATGATCTTGACCAGGTTCTTACCGATATCATGAATGTCGCCTTGAACTACGCCGATCACCGCCCGGCCCCTAGTCTCGCCGGCGTCGCTTGTAGCTAAGTGCGGTCTCAAGATGTCCAGACCCGCGTAGAGGGCCTCTGACGAGACCATGAGTTCAGGCACGTAGCACTCTTCTTCTTCGTAGCGACGCCCCATCTCGGCCATGCCAGCGGCGAGGCCCGCCATGATGGCTTTCTGCGGGTCGAGTCCCAGGACGATGGCCTGGTTGGCCGCCTGCGCGGCGGCCTCCTCGTCGCCGTCTACAACCGCCTGCTTCAGAAAACCGAGAACCGCGTCGGCATCTGTCATGCTAGCTCTCCTTATCGTTTCTAGTAGCGTCCGTATTCCCGGCAGGCCGCGACCATCTGGCCCACGTTGACAGGCGGAGCCTGAGGTGGCACTTCACAACCGGTCATGAGGGCGTAGCCCGCCGGATGGTCTTTGCCCTCTTCGATGCAGTCTTTGCACAGAGTGCGCACCTCCTCCGGAGTGCCCTCTTGGACGATAACCGGATCGACGTTCCCCATAATCACGCATCCGGGGAATACCTGGCACGCGGTCGAGATCGACACCTCGCGGCCCACGCTGATCATCCCTCTCTTGCCATAAGTGAGCTGCGCCCAGAGGGGCAGGTTCCGGTTCTGCTCGCCGCAGATGTGGCTGAGGATGATGCCGGTACCCTGCCCGGTGAGATGGTCGTGGATCTCCTTTAGATAAGGGAAGGCGAAGGTCTCGAACTGCTTGGGCGAGTAGAGCTTGTTGGTCTCGATACATAGATCGAAAGCCATGAGCCGCTCGGCCCCAAACGCGGCTATCCAACGATCGGCCTTCTTCTTGATGAATGAGGTGACGACCGCAAGGACGTGGTGCACGAGATCCGGTTTCTTGATCATCCACAGCATCAGCCGTTCGGCACCACAGACGGAGCCCGCCCAAGTAAGGGGAGAGCCGACCTGCACCGTCACGGTCATACCCAGTTCATACTGGAGTCTGGAGAACTCAAAGGCGACGGAAGTGCTACTGTCCGCGAGGATGTCGTCGGGGACGGCGAGCGCCCAGGCGTCATCCTCACCCTGCACAGGGCTGCGCTTCACAAGCGGGGCGCCCGCGTACTTGCGGTAGGGGAACTCTATCTCTCCGCCGAACTCGGCCGCGCCGGCATTGGCCCACCCATGGAGGACCAGGCCGTCATGGCCGTAGAGTTCCATGGCGTTACGCTGGCAGGCCAGGCTCTCCGCCGCATCGTCGTACACCTTAGCGATAGGCCGCCCGCATACCACGGCCGTGTGGCCCAGTATGAACTGTAGGCACGGCACCCGGTCTAAGGGCTCACCGCGAACGAGCGCCTCCCAGCGTTCTTTGGAGGTCATTTGATCGGCGGGCAACTCCGTGATCCTTTCTCGCGTCGGGCTACGTCTCCAAGGGATACCGTGATGCGACCCTCATCACATCGTCCGCAATATGATGGTCGCGATATCCGGGAAGACCATTAGGACGGCTACGCATACCAATATGGTTAGGACGAATGGAAACACTCCTTTGAATATCGTCCAAGCGGGCACATCGATCGCACCGCTGAGCACGAACACGTCCAGACCTACAGGAGGGGTGATGACGCCCATCTGGACGACCAACATCATGATCACACCGAACCAGAAGGGATCGTACCCCATCGCTATGATGGCTGGAAATATGACCGGCATGGTGATGATGACCGCCGACATGACGTCGAGGAACATCCCCAGGACGACGTATAGGATTACCAGAAGAATGAAGACCAGCCAGTGTGGCAGGGCCATATCGACCAGGGCACTCGCCAGCAACTTAGGTAGTCCGCTGATGGCCAGGAACCTTCCCAACACCTGGGCTCCTATGATTAGGAGGAGGATCATGGCTGTGAGGCCGGTCGCTTCCAGGAGAGCGTTGAAGAAACCCTTCAGATTCAGCCGTCTCATGGCAACGGCGATGATGATGGCGGCGAACGAACCCAAGCCCCCGGCTTCGGTAGGCGTCACTGCTCCTGAGTAGATCCCGCCGATCACCAACAAGAAGAGGAGGATGGTGGGCCAGACCAGCTTGATAGACGCGAACTTGGCCCGCCATGAGGTTTTAGGCCCCGCCGGTCCTATTGCAGGATTGATTCTGGTAAGGATGACGATAGTGCCCATGAACATCAGGGCCAGGAGGATGCCGGGCAGAATACCGGCCATGAACAACCGGCTGATATTCGTCTCAGTAAGGATCCCGTAGATGATCATGGGGATGCTGGGCGGGATGAGCACTGCCAGCGTAGCGGCAGAGCAGATGGGGCCGGTGGAGAATGATACGTCGTAGCCGTATTTTTTCATCTCCGGCAGGGCCACTTTGCCCATAGTGACCGCCGCCGGAGTGGGGACCCCGGTAATGGCTCCAAAGAGGGCACAGGCTGGTACCGTTGCCAGGACCAATCCGCCGCGACGATGTCCCAACCATCGATAGGCAGCGTAATAGAGGTCGCGCCCGATGTCCGCATTGAAAATGATCTGCCCCATGAAGATGAAAAGGGGCACGGTGGTGAGCGTATACATGGTCACTTGGCCGTAAGCCACCGTGGCCACCATCCCTGCCGCCGGTCCATATCCTTTCAGGATCATGTAGCCCACGAAGCCGGCAACAAGCATAGCGATGCCGATCCACATCTTGAGTAGCATCAAGACGAGCATCACAACCAGGCATATGACACCAATGGTTTCAGGACTCATGGCTGTTTTTATTCCTCTTCAGTAGATGCTCCACGACGACTACCAAGGTACATACGCTCAACACGCCGAAACCTCCGGCCAGGATGAATCTGAACGGAGTGAATGGGATGTTAAGAACAGATGAACTGCGCGGAGGCCAGGTGAAAGCGGCCCAGGCATGTACGTAAGTGAGATAGACCACTACCACAAAGATTATGGACAAAATCACAAGCTCAAGATAGTACTGGACTTTGGCCGGCAGGCGGTCGGTTACCAGAGTGACCTTGATGTGACGGCTCTCCAAAGCGGCCCAGCCAAACCCCAGTGCCGCTATGACCAACAGCATGTATGACCCGAGGTCGGTCGTTCCCTTGATGGGAGAGCCGAAGAATAGCCTGCCGGACATATTGGCTACCTGTAGCAACATGAGTACCAGCAGGCCTGCTGCAGCGATGTACTGCAAGTACCTCGCCACTAGATAAATGATTTGCTTCATCCGCTCACTGCCTTTGTGCTCCGATGACCACTTCTCGCAAAAGGAAGGGGTATGGGGTGCCCGGGGGCCACCCCATACCCCGTTCAATGGCCGGCTGTTGGTTCTACTTAGCCGCCAACTCTACCAATCTGTCAAACATCTGCTGTCCAACCGCAGGATCCGGGGACTTGGCGATCCACTCGGCGTAGACAGGGGCCAACTTGTCTCTCCACGGTTTGATCTGTTCGGGGGTCAAGACGGTCACCGTGTGGTTCTGCTCTTTCACGATACTTCCGAAGATCTCGGCATCAGCGGCGGTGATCTCGAACATCGTGTCCAAGTACGGCCCACGGGCGTCGATCGCTATCTGCTGGATGTCGGCGGGAAGACTGTCCCAGGACTCTTTGTTCCAGGCAACGCCCAGATCCGACATCAAGACGCCACTGTCGCCGAAGAGCGTGTGGCTCTGAAAGTCACCCAGGAGATCGAAGCCGCCCACGAAGTTGAAGTGCTGGATGAACCCATCGGCTACCCGCGTATCAATCATGGAGAACAGGTCCTGGAAGGTGGGGTTCTCAGTAGAGGCGCCCAGCACATTGAACCAGTTGGCCACGTAGCCCTCCAGGGTCAACAAGGTCTTACCTTTCAGGTCCTCGGGGGTAGTGACCACCACGTCCTTGTTATGCCAATGGATGTGCGCAGGGGGCATCGCATATAGAGCACCCCAGTGCAGGCCGACCGCGGCGAACTCATCGGCGATCTGCGGGAACTCATCATACAAGGCCCAGAATGCGTCGATGGCTCCTCTCTGACCGCGGGGATAGCCCATGAACGGGAGGGCCGCTATGTTTGCGTAGTAGAAACCATCGCCTGTGTCGATGACGTATGTCCCGGCATCGGCTCCCCGCGTGCGGAGGCCGTCGAAGATCTCGGTGTTGCCGTAGAGCGCGCCACCCCGCTGGACATCGATCTTCACACGCCCGCCGGACTTCTCTTCAATGTAGTTCGCATAGGTCATCAGTGACTCGCCTGCAGCATTGCCGGGAGGATTGTGGTCGCTGAAGGTAAGCTTGATCGTCTCCTGCGGCGCCGCTTCGGTAGTGGTCGGTTGCCCTGCTTCGGTAGTGGTCGGTTGCCCTGCTTCGGTAGTGGTCGGTTGCGCAGGTGCGGTAGTCGTCACTACCTCTTTGTCGCCACAACCAACAGCGATCAGGCTTACCGCCAGCACCGCCATCAACACGAGTAAAAACGCTCTTTTCTTCAATCCATCTCCCTCCTATTTTGTGGTTGCATATTGTTCCGCTAAACCTCGCGCGGGGTCTCCCCCGCGCCCTGCGAAGTGTAGCAGGTATAGCCGGCCCGTGGTTTCGTGGTTCCTACCGTAAGGCGAAACGGTGCTCGGTCTGGGTATATGGAAACGTCTGGTGAATCGTCGAGCAGTGCATCGTCGGGCGGTGAATCGTCGAACCTCTTGATACTCCTCGTGCCGGACTGTCAGATGGAGGCCGCTACTCCTGGGCTCACGCCCTCGGGGGCCTCCCAGAGTAGGCCAGCCGTTTGTCTCATGGACACGGTCACTCGAGCCGTTGTGGCGGACGGCTTCACGCGAGCTCGAGTTGAGGCCGGCTATAGCTCTTCCCGGCGAGAAAGGCGGCGGGGGTGAGGGGCCTGACGCCGTGACCTCCTCCCAGTTCCGCCGTAGTGCCCTCCTAGTCGTAGATCGTGCACGAAGGGCAGCTTGACGTCATCAAAACCGTGTTGTTAGGATGAGCCAGAAAGTATGGTCCGGTTGGGCCGAGGGAGCCTTCGAGCGCGTCGTACCCATCTTCCAGAAAGGCTATTTATACAGCGGGCCCGACCTGCTGCGCAGCGTGCTCTCTCTAAGCGAGTGTTCAAGGCAGTGAGTCTGGTTGTGCGTTGGTGATCCACTCGTGAAAGGAGGGCGGAGGTATCACTGCAAGCCGCCATCAACCTTCAGCGGATAATCTCGATTTGTAGCAAGAAAGGAGCCTTCATGGATAGACGAAAGGTGGCCGGCGTTTGCGGTCTCACCGTCGCCGGCTCTCTCCTCGCTGTGACGGCGGGGTGGGTGCAGTCGGATTCCGCTGTAGCGCAGCCCAGCGGAGCACCCAATCCGACTCCGCCCGCCCCGGTGCGGAGTGCTAATTCGGCCAAGACCAACGTCATCTACATAGTCTTAGACGACATGGGTTTCTCCGACCTAGGCTGCTATGGATCAGAGATAAAGACCCCGAATATCGACGAGCTGGCTGCCAACGGTCTCGTCTACAACAACTTCTGCACCACTCCCGTGTCTTCGCCGAGCCGCGCGGCTCTTCTGACCGGCCGACAGAACAACGCGGTCGGTATGGGCAACGTAGCCGATGTTTCCCTTGTGCCGGCGGAAAGACCCAACATGCTGGGGCGTATCGTGCCCCAAGCAGGCACCGTGGCTGAGATCCTACGCAAGGAGGGGTACAGTACTCTTGGCGTAGGCAAGTGGCACATGGTCCCCGGTTACCAGATGACTCCCGCGGGACCGTTTGATAACTGGCCGTTGGGCAAAGGTTTCGAGCGCTACTACGGCTTTCTCGGTGGGGAGACCGATCAGTACTCACCGCAGATGATCTATGACAACCATATACATCGCGTTCCGCAAACTCGGGACTATCATCTCTCCGAAGATCTGAAGAACCAGGCGATACAGTTCATTGCCGATCAGGTCTCAGTGTATCCGGACAAGCCCTTCTTCATGTGGTTTGGTCTGGGTGCCCCGCATTCCCCGTTCCAGGTGGACGAGAAGTACATGAAGATGTACGACGGGGTTTATGACAAGGGCTGGGACATGATCAGGAAGTTGCGTTTCACGCGACAGGTCCTCGAGGGGATAATACCTGCTGGGACCAAACTCCCTGCGAGTGACCCGGCAGTGAAGCCTTGGAGCACTCTAAGCGCCAAGGAAAAAGAACTCTACGTGCGATTCATGCAAGCTTACGCCGGATTCATCACTCATGCCGATGAGCAGATCGGTGAGCTGGTGAATTACCTTAAGAGCATCGGTGAGCTCGACAACACTATGATCGTCCTGATATCCGACAATGGCGCCTCCCCCTCGGGTGGAGAAAACGGGTTGGACGTTTTCATAAGGTCGATGGGCGGGCCCGCAATCACCTTCGATGAACTCTACGGCCAAATGAACAAGATCGGCGGACCTGATTTTCAGGCGCTGTACCCTCTGGGATGGGCGCAGGCGAGCAACACCCCCTTCCGGGAGTACAAACAGTCCACTTTTAACGGTGGTCTGAAGGAACCCCTCATAATTCACTGGCCCGCAGGAATCTCCGCCAAGGGTGAGCTAAGAAGCCAGTATGTGGACATAATGGATATCACCCCCACCGTTCTCGATGTGCTCGGCGTTGCTGCGCCGGACTACATCAACGGCGTTAAACAAATGGACATGCAAGGGATAAGTTTTGCCTACACGTTTGCAAAGGCAGACGCTCCTTCGCAGCGCACTAGGCAGTTCCACTTCATGCACAATTCCCGCGCCATCTTAGAGACCTATCCGGATGGCGTCTGGAAGGCAGTTGCTGTGCACAAAATGGGCACTCCGTTCGAAGAGGATGTGTGGGGTCTGTACAAACTTGATGAGGATTACGCGGAGTCCAATGACTTGGCCGCTCTTTACCCGGAGAGAGTCAAAGAACTTGAAGCGCTGTGGTGGTCAGAAGCGAAGAAATACAACGCCGATATATTGGTAGAAACCAGTCCGGCAGACATCGCGTTCCTCCAGCCAGACTCACCGTCAAATCGGGTGGAGTTCAGATATCTGCGAGGGGTAGACACCATTGGATGGCTGTCAGACCCACCGGCTACTCCGGCGCGGCCGCTCACTACTATCGAGATCGACATCCACAGAGATAATGCAGGCCAAGACGGTGTACTTGTAGCTTATGGTGGGAACATGGGCGGCTACACGTGGTACATCATGAATAACCGCTTGGTCTTCGAATACAATCGCCTGAGCAGAGTGTACAAGATGCGGTCCTCAATACCGGTCCCTGTCGGTGATTGTGCGCTCAAGTACACGTTCGAGTACAAGCAGGGACTGACCGGTGTCGGGACTATGTTCATCAACGGCAAATCCGTTGGCAGTATGGAGATCAATACCGTGCCCGTGGGTCTGTCGTTCGAAGGGTTCGACATAGGACGCGACACCCTCACTCCCGTTAGTACCGCATATGCGAACAAAGGGGACTTTGAGTTCAAGGGGAGTTTCCCCTGGGTGACGTTCAAGGTGCCCAAACCCT
>JAXGNF010000094.1:0-7585 GCA_040768135.1 Thermoleophilia bacterium
GGCGCGTTCTTTGTCGAGTGGTCTTTTGGGAGTCTGGGAGGGTAGTCATGGCAGCAGGTACGGACGCAAAGCGCATCATAGTCATAGGCGGGTCGGCGGCCGGCCCAAAAGCCGCCGCCAAGGCCAGACGCATAGATGAGAACGCCGAGGTGACCATCATCCAGAAGATACCCGAGTTGTCGATGGCCTCCTGCGGCTACCCCTACTACGTCGGGGGCTTCTTCGACGATCGCAACCAGTTGCTGTGTAGTCCCACGGGAGTAGTGCGAGACCCCGTCTACTTCATGAACGCCAAGAACATCGTGGCCCGCACTGAGACCGAGGTCGTCTCCATCGACCGGCTCAACAAAACCGTCAAGTGCCGCGACATGCGTACCGGCGAGACCGATGACGTCCCCTACGACTCCCTAGTGATCGCCACCGGCGCCCTTCCCAACATCCCCCCGGTCCCTGGACGCGAATTAGACGGTATCACGACCCTGCAAACCATACGGGATGCCGACTATCTACGCAGGATCAGGGACGAACAGGAAATCAAGAAGGCTGTGGTCATCGGAGGAGGGCTCATCGGTATCGAGACCTGTGAGGCCCTCAACCTGGCAGGAATAGAGATAACCGTTGTCGAGTTGCTGCCCCAGTTACTCACCTTTCTCGACTGGGAGATGGCCCGTTTGGTGGAGAACCATCTGCGCAGCAAAGGGGTCAATGTCTTCAGTGGGAGTGGCCTCGCCGCCTTCTTGGGCGAGGACGGAAAGCTGGTGGGAGTCAAACTCGCAAACGGCATCGAACTCCCGTGCGAGTTGGCCGTTGTGGCCGTCGGAGTGAAACCCAACACCTCCCTGGCCAAAGAGGCAGGCCTGGAAATCGGGTCTCAAGGCGGCATCATCGTCAACGACTACATGCAGACCTCCGACCCACACATCTATGCTGCAGGAGACTGCGTCGAAGTCATGCACCGCATAACCGGTAGGCGGGTGCATGCTCCCTTTGGCGATCTCGCCAATCTGGAAGGCAGGGTGGCAGGTGAGAACGCCGTCCTAGGCAACACCGTGACGTTCCCAGGAACCTTTGGGACGGGCATCTGCAAGATCTTCGACTACGCCGCGGCAACCACCGGCCTCTCCGAGCGTTCCGCCCGGGAAAACGGGTTCGATGACATCATCACCGTGATAAACGCCAGCCCGGACAAACCCGGTTTTATGGACGGCAAACTGCTGGTCACCAAACTCGTGGCTGAGCGCTCGACCGGCCGCCTCCTTGGCGCCCAATGCGTCGGACCGGGGGCGGTGGCGAAACAGATGTCACAGTGGGCCATGGCGGTTCAGGGAGGCCTGACGGTCGAGGATCTGGTCAACTCCGACCTTCCCTATGCCCCCCCATTCTCTTTGGCGATCGACCACTTCATCGCAACCGCGCATCTGATGCAGAACAAGATGAAGGGCCGTTTGAAGGGCATCTCCGCCACCGACGTCAAAACCAAGGCCGAATCCGCTACTCCTCCCTTCCTACTCGATGTACGGGGACCGGATGAGTTCGAGGCCATGCGGCTCGGCATCGGGGAGACACTGATCCCCGTGGGAGCACTGCGTGGGCGTCTGCACGAACTGCCGGCCGACAAGAACAGAGAGATCGTCTGTTTCTGCAAGATATCGTTGCGTGGATACGAAGCGGCGCTCATCCTCGAAGCCAACGGCTGGAACAACGTGCGGGTGATGGAGGGCGGCATCATGGCCTGGCCGTTCTCCCGGGAGAGATGACAATGTACGAGGATGCTTAGGAGCGGCTCAGGGCACGGAGTGATGGGCCCCATGTAGCGGAGCAGGCACTCACAAGCGGAGAGTGCCGGGCTTGAGACGCCCACTCGGACATCTCTGGACTTGACGTTCAGAGCAAATGGTGATTACCTATAGATGCAATTTGCATTTAGCTGGGAGTATCCTTGTTCTACGTCGATGAGAACCTCTGTACGGGTTGCGGGACCTGCTTGGACGCCTGCAACCGAGACGCGATCTCCATGAACGGAGGCATCGCAACGATAAACGAGGCTCTTTGCACCTCATGCGGCCGCTGCCTCGACTTCTGCACAGCCGGAGCCATCATCTCGGTCGAGACGGTCTTCGAGCCTCCCGAAATCAGTGTTCCCGCCCAGTCCCCCCAAGCACAGCCTTTCTGGGCGGGGACGGCTCCCTTGTCCCCGGCCGGGGCCGACGTCGCCGCACCTGCGGCGGCGTCTCCCGCGCCGGCCGGTGGCACGTCGGGAAGATTCGAGATTGCCGAGAAGGTGCTCTCCGGCCTTCTTAGCTTTGCTTCGTTCGTTTTGGACCGCCGGGCCGACCGTTTGCCCGGTCGAATGGTCTCGTCATTGCCCGGTCTGGTAAGCAGCGGGAAGAGTACCCGTCGATTTGCCGGCGAAGGCACTGATCACCCCGTCTCTCAGCGGGCTCGTGGTAGTGGCCACGGGATGGGAGCCGGACGGCGCCGGAGCATGAAACAGGGGCGGAAGGGCCAGGGACGCGGAGGCGGCCGAGGCCGGGGCGACCGGTGCAGAAGGAGTAGGTAGCGGTGTTCAATACCAAAGAGAGGAATCACACATGAGACTTGCGATCACAGCCACGGGACCTGAGTTGTCAAGCCCCATAGACCAGCGTTTCGGCAGAGCCAAGTATCTGCTCATAGTGGACACACCTGAACGGACGGTGCTCGCTCTTGAGAACAGCGCAGGGATGAACGCGGCCCAGGGCGCAGGCATCCAGGCGGCACAAGCCGTCATCGACAACAAGGCGACCGCCGTTATAACCGGGCACTGCGGGCCGAAGGCCTTTCGAGCCCTGAAGGCCGCCGGTATCGAGGTTTTTCTCGCCCCAGACGGCACGGTCGACGAAGCCGTCACCCGCTTTGAGGCCGGCGAACTGAAGGCAACACCTGCCGCAGATGTCGATAGTCACTGGTAGACACGGGGGCCTGTCGCCGTGAAGATCATCCACCCGCCTCAGGTTTGGAGAGAGAACGCGTGAAAATCGTGATTGCCAGTGGCAAGGGCGGCACCGGCAAGACGACCCTGTCGGTCAACTTGGCGACCGCTTTGGCAGGCCGGGCCTCCATTGGGCTCGTGGACTGCGATGTGGAAGAACCCAACTGCCATCTCTATCTGAAACCCCCATTTGACGCGACCGAACTGATGGGGACGCCGATACCGGTCATCGATGAGGAGCTATGCACTGGGTGTGGTCTTTGCGCGGGGGCATGCGAGTTCCACGCGCTGCTGGCTCTGCCGGGAGTACCGCTGCTGATGCCCGAGCTGTGCCACAACTGCGGGGTATGCGCCTATGTTTGTCCCGAAGAGGCCATCACCGAGGTAGATCGTGAGATCGGGGTCATTGGCTCGGGCGAAGTCGCCGGGATGTATTTCCGCTGGGGCCGTCTGCATGTAGGGGAAGCCCGCTCGACCCCGCTGGTCAAGGCCGTGAAAGACCTAACGGGCGCACCGCCGCTCGACATTGTAATCGTCGATGCGCCACCCGGGGTCGCCTGCCCAGCAGTCGAGGCTATACGGGGAGCTGATATGGCCGTACTGGTAACCGAACCTACGCCCTTTGGCCTACATGACCTCAAACTCGCAGTGGAGACCACCAGACTGCTCGGCGTGCCATGTGGAGTGGTGATCAACCGCGTGGGCATCGGCGACTCGCGTGTGAACGACTTCTGCGCTGCGGAAGATGTCCCCGTCCTTTTGGAGATCCCCGACGACCGGCGCATTGCCGAAGCGTGCTCGCGGGGCGAGGTGTTCTCCGCGGGCGATGAGGAGTTTGCGGAGAAGCTCCGCACCTTCGCTGCGGACCTGCAGACCCGGGTGGGGGAGGTGGCGACCCTATGAGTGCGTTAGAGCCCGAACCCACCTCGTCGCAGGCCGAGACAAATGCAGTCCCCCGCCAGTTGGTGGTATTGAGCGGAAAAGGGGGCACCGGTAAGACCAGCCTCGTCGCCGCCTTAGCGGCACTGGCGTCTAACAAGGTGCTTGCCGACTGCGACGTCGATGCTGCCGACCTACACCTGATCCTTGATCCGCAGGTCAAGAGACGTGAGCCCTTCATATACGGCAAAGAAGCCCGGATAGTCCCTGAACGTTGTAGCGTTTGCGGAGATTGCGCCGACCAGTGCCGTTTCGACGCCATCCACCTGACGCGGATGGACAACGGAAGATCGACCTACATAGTCGACCCCATCGCTTGTGAAGGGTGTGGCCTCTGCGCCCGGGTATGCACCCCTGGAGCAGTGGAGTTGAGCGACGCCCAGAGAGGCGAGTGGTTTGTCTCCGACACCCGCCACGGACCTTTGGTTCATGCGCGCCTCGACATTGGAGGCGAGAACTCCGGTAAGCTTGTCACCTTGGTTAGAGACCAGTCGGTCGAGCTCGCGCGACAGATGGGCGCCGACCTCGTCCTGGTGGATGGTCCGCCCGGCATCGGCTGCCCGGTAATAGCCTCCGTCACCGGAGCCGATCTGGTGTTGGCAGTGACTGAGCCCACCGTCTCGGGAGCACATGACCTACAACGCGCCGCGGAGTTGGTTCGAGGTTTCGGCCTCCCTCTGGCGGTTTGCATCAACAAGGTCGACCTTAACCCCGAGATGGCGACGGCTATACGACAGGTCTGTGCGGACGAAGGCTTTCCGGTCGTGGGCGAGTTGAGTTACGATACCGCGGTGGTGCGGGCGCAGGTAGAAGGGAAGAGTATCGTTGAGTACGGCGGCAGTGTGGTCGCCGACCAAATACGCGATATGTGGAAGATCACAAAAACAATGTTAGAGAAAGAAGAGGAATAGAAATGGGTGGTTGTTCCCATTCTGACAATGCTGGGGCCCGAGCCGCCGACGAAAGAGGGCAGGCAGTGCGCCAAAGAATGGCTCAGGTCAAGCACAAGATAATCGTTCTGTCGGGCAAAGGCGGGGTCGGCAAGAGCACAGTCGCGGTCAACCTGGCCACGGCGCTCGCCCTGGAGGGCAAGCGGGTAGGATTGCTGGACGTCGACCTGCATGGTCCGACCGTCCCTCAGCTACTGGGCCTGAAAGACGCCCCAGTGGTCCTCGAAGGCGACGTCCTTGCCCCCATCGTGGTAGGCGATAGCCTCAAGGTCATGTCGATAGCGTTCTTGATGGGCGACAAAGACGACGCCGTTGTATGGCGTGGACCCATGAAGGCCATCGCAATCGAGCAGTTCTTGGGAGAGGTAGAGTGGGGCGAACTCGACTACCTCATCATCGATTCCCCCCCGGGTACGGGCGATGAACCGCTCGCCGTCTGTCAGGCGATAGGCAAGATGGACGGAGCTGTGATCGTCACCACTCCCCAAGAGACCGCCCTCAACAACGTACGTCGTTCGATCAAATTCTGCGACATGCTCGACCTCAAGGTGCTTGGGGTGATCGAAAACATGGCCGGTTTTGTCTGTCCCCACTGCGGCCAGGTCACCCACGTGTTCAGCAGGGATGGGGGCGGCGCCATGGCAGCGAAGGCCGGCGTGCCGTTGCTGGCCAGCGTCCCGCTCGACCCCACCATCGTCGAAGCAGGGGATGCCGGCAAACCATACATCTATCACTACTCCAAGAGCCCGGCCGCTCAGGAGTTCGTCAAGGCCCTCGGGCCGATCCTCGCCCTAGAAGACGAGGCAGCCGCACAGGCGCCGAGTCCGGACGACAAGCAGGCGGTACCGGTCGCGGCAGCGAGCGCGACGCCCATGAGTGACGTCGATTCCGTCATCCGCTTCGCCATCCCAACGAGCGACGGTCTCCTTTGTGCCCATTTCGGCCACTGCCAGGAGTTCACTATGGTGGATGTCGACGCGACCTCTAAGGAAGTCCTCAACGTGACCACCATACCCGCTCCCGAGCACCAGCCCGGATTGCTACCGGCATGGCTGGCCGACAAAGGAGCCGGTTTCATCATAGCCGGAGGTATGGGATCCCGAGCCCAGCAGTTGTTTGCCGAGCAGGGAGTGAGCGTAGTCACCGGGGCCTCGCCGGCCGAACCGGAAACGGTAGTGCGTCAGTTCCTCGAAGGCAACCTGGTGACCGGGGAGAACGTCTGCGACCACTGATGCCGGGAGAGAGGTGGTCACTATGGACGCTGAAGGGCAGGGGCGCCCGCGTGTGTATGTGGCGCCGGTCCTCGATCACTTCTTCAATCCGCGCAACGTCGGCGAGATAGATAATCCCGACGGCGTAGGCGTAATCGGTGACCCTGAGTGTGGCGACCAGTTCAAGGTCTGGATCAGGGTAGAGGGAGAGATCGTGACCGAGGTGAAATACAAGGTTTTCGGCTGTCCGGCGGCGATAGCGACCTGTAGTATGATGAGCGAGATGGCGACCGGCAAAACCATCGACGAGGCTTACGAGCTGGATGATCTGGATATTCTGGTTGCATTAGGAGGCCTGCCTGAGTCCAAAGAACACTGTTCCAATCATGCGGCGGCCGCCCTTCATCGAGCGATCGATGACTATGTGTTTCGCAAATCCGACAGAGAACGGAGAGATAATCTGCCGTGAACGGCGATCCGACAGTGCCCCGAGGGCGAGGGAGACGAGGTGCCGGCCCGAATATCGGACCCGGGCCGATACCGGCCGCCGGTCCAGGGATGGGCGCGGGCGGCTGGAGAGGCCCCGGAGGTATCGGCCCCGGAGGGGGCCAATACCGGCGCTCAGTGCTCGAAGTAGCCATCCTGTCTTCGCTGGCAGAAGCCGACTCTCACGGCTACGACCTAGTAGAGCAAATCGAGTCATTGGCGAGCAACCTTGTCTGCGTCGACTCAGGCACTATGTACCGGATGCTGAGGGAGATGGAGCAGCAACGCCTGGTCACCTCGTCTTGGCAGACGCCTGAGGCCGGGCCCAGCAGACGAGTCTATGCCGTCACTGATGAGGGCATAGAGGCGCTCCACTTGATGGCGAAATCATTGGCTCAGCGTGCTTCGATCATGAAGCGTCTCGCCGACGGGGCCGTCCGCATCGTAGAGGAGGTACGGCGGGCGGCCGAATAGCCGGGAGACCCCCCAAGGCATCCCAGTAGCAGGTGGTTCCGTCGCACGGCCCTCCGGCAAATGGAGCTCTGGGCGAAACTCGACTGCGGCCGTTGGTCTTCGCTACTCCTCGTTCGAGTTGCCCGCCTTGCTCTGAGCGCGCCTATTACGCCAAGGGATAGTGAACAAGTACAGACCCATCGCTACCACTATCAGATAGAAGACCGCGCCCAGTAGTCCCTGGCGGACAAGACCAAGCACGAAGAGGGCCGCACCGGTAGCCGTCAGGGCTGCCGCCGCGATCCAGAGTAAAAGACGGGAGGGGGAGTGATCGACGCGGGGGCCGTCCGCTTGGTTTTTCGCTCCGTTTTTGCGCGTCATGTTCGTTTCCCCTTAGGCGGTGGTATCTATATTCTAGTACAAGCTATGTGCGTTTACCAGTTATTGGCCTCCGAGATCCACTGCAGGCGACAGGGGGTTCTGCACGGCAAGAGGGCGCCCGGCCCCCGGGACCCCGCCCCCCCCCCCCCCACAAAAAAAAAATTTCGACCCCCCCCACACAAGAAAACAAAAAA
>JAXGNF010000094.1:7595-8808 GCA_040768135.1 Thermoleophilia bacterium
GCCTATACCCCGGGCCGGGCCGGGGGGTTTCGGCCCGGCCCGGGGGCGGGGGCCGGCGTCCCCGCCCCCCGGCCCCCCCGCTGAAGACAAGGTTGGCGACAGTCCGTTAGATGAACAGATTCACGTTGGCCTCATCGGCTTCGCCCAGATATGTCGCTACGCCCCCGTATTCGAGACCGTCAAGCAACTCCTCCTGCTTGAAACCGAGGACTTCCATCGACATCGTGCATGCCACGAACTTAACTCCCTGTTCTCTGGCGCTCGCGATCAACTCCTCCAGGCTCATGACATTCTGTGCCTTCATGACCTTCTTCATCAGAGGAGCGCCCATCCCCGCGAAATTCATTTTGGAGAGCCCCAACTTACCGGAGCCGCGTGGCATCATCATGCCGAACATGCTCTGCAGACGGCTCTTGCCCTTGACCTTGACCTTCTCCGGCCTACGGAGCAGGTTAAGACCCCAGAAGGTGAAGAACATAGTCACATCGTCGCCCATGGCCGCCGCCCCGTTGGCTATGATGAAAGCAGCCATCGCTTTGTCGTAGTCGCCACTGAAGACAATGATGGTTTTCTTGGTGGTATCCATGCCTCTCCTCCAATAGAGCCTGATCAGGACACGAACGCACGGTGCAGGTAGTGAGAGATATCGTTCAAGACAACGCCGTCACCGACGGCGCTCAGGTTCACGAAGCACATGGGACACATGGTGACTACTTCGGACCCCATTGCCCGCAGTTGCTCCATCCGTTTTGCAGCATTGGCCAGGGCCTTCTCGGGATAGAGTGACTCCACCGGCCCACCACAACACCAGGTCATTCGCCCCGATTTCTCAGGGTCTTTCAAGCTGATCCCGGTGGCGGCAAGAAGTCTGCGGGGTTCGTCGACGATGTTCTCATATCGGGCAAAGACGCAAGGGTCATGCACCACCACCTCGCCGGAGAGCACGCTCTGGGGCACTAGGTCCCTCTCCGCCAAGACCTCTAGGTAAGTCTTGATCTCGACATCGTACCCTGGAAGGAGCTTGGGGTAGACGGAGCGGAGCATGTTGGTGGTGTGGGGATCGATGGTGATCACCGTCCTCACTCCGTGCTTCTTGAAGACCCGGAACGCCCGACCGGCGTGCTCCGATACGGCCTCATCGGCCCCCAAGTCGTAGGCCAAGGCCCCCGAATAGAGGTCATCTTCATAGAGGTAGCCAAACTGCACGCCGGCC
>JAXGNF010000095.1:0-7199 GCA_040768135.1 Thermoleophilia bacterium
GCACATGAACAACGGACTCTCATTGCTGCTGGTACATAAAGTGGGGGCAGGCCACGACTGATACAACAGCAGCACCTCCCGTTCAAACGGCGCTCATCCGTGTGACAACCCCTATTCCGGGCGGGGACGAATTCCTTACCTGGGTCCAAGAGGGGTTCGACAGCTTCAATGCCCGCGCCGAGGGCGCCTACAAGCTTGAGATCTTTCCGGGAGGCCAGCTTGGTCCCTTCCCGGAAAGCTTTGATGCTATCAGAACTGGAGCCATCGAGGCCGGACTGATTCCATTGGCTGCTTTCGCAGGAAGCGTGCCTGAATTCGGCCTGGTAGAACTACCCTTCCTATTTAACAACGGTGAAGCCAACGCCTACGCCATGCCCGGCATCCAGCCCATCTGGGACGAACTGTCGCAGGCGAAGGGTAACCAGAGGACGCTCGGATGCATATTTGTGGGCACCACCAACTTCCTGTCCACCAAGAAACACTATAAAACGCTTGATGACCTCAAAGGCCAAATTGTCGGCGTTGACGCACCCCCGATGGCTGGACTGGTGAGTACGCTCGGCGGGTCCGGGATTGTCGTGGACTTCACGGAGGACTATACCAGCCTCCAGAAAGGCGTAATTGACGCGAAGACCAATGCACCACAGTATATACAGGTAGCCAAACTCTATGAAGTGGCCAAGTACTACACGGTCTTCCATGGTCTGGGCAGTCTCTACGCATTCACTGTTAATTCAGACGTTTACAACAAGATGCCCGTGGATATCCAGGCGGCCTTGAGCGAAGAACTGGGTACCGCAGCCAAAACGTTGAGTGAGAAATACGTTAATAAGTTTTACGAGTTACAACCGGTACTCGAAGACCTGGGCGTAGAGTACTACTTCTTGCCTCCCGCCGAACGCGAGAAGTGGAAAGAACTAGCCTACCCAGGGACTTTGGATGCCCTGACTCAAGCCGGCGATGTCGGCGCCAGAGTGAAGCAAATCACCGACGAGGCTAACGCGAAGTATCCCTACGTGCAAGACTAGCACACGTCAACAGCAGGTGATACGGTGCTGTCCCACCGACGTGCGCCGTATCACCTGCTTACAAGTGATATCTGATAGTCCCTGTCGGCCATGACGAGTCGCTGACTACTACCAAAGAAGTGAACCAATGGAAAAGAAGCTTAGACAGACCGTGGGGCCCTGGGTCGATCGTATCAGCCGGATCCTTGTTGTCTCTGCCGGACTTCTAATTGTCGTTATGGGTTTTCTCTCCACCTATGGAGCCATCCGGAGGTATGTGTTCAGAAGCCCTGAGCCAATTTCCTACGAATTCGGATGTATGTTCCTCCTCATCAGCTTCGTTCTAGCTAACGCGGCCGTCGAGAGGCAGGACCGGCTACTCCGCTGCGATCTATTGTTGGAGCGCTTCCCTTCCAAAATGCGTCACGTTGTTTCCAATATTATCAGTCCTATAATGGGCATAACCTTTTTCGGTATTATATCTTGGATTAGCTTCGGCGACGCTCTACGCGCTCTGGAGATTGGTCAGGTAAGCCGGTCAGCGTGGCCAGTGCCCTTATTCCCGGTGAAGCTGTTCATTCCCATCGGTTATGGTTTTTTTTGCGTGAGCCTTCTCTACAGACTGGCCCTTGGTCTAGTAACCATCAAGACAGTCTCACAAAGCACCACCGATACGACCATTCTTGGAAAATAATTTACGCACTGTCTAGATAGGTAAATGGCATGGAACCTTGGTTAGCCACAGTACTATGTATAGCCTCTATGCTTATTTTCTTCCTCCTGGGAGTACCGATCGCGTTCGCGCTGGGATTCAGCACGGTCATATTTGGGACTCTTGCTTACGGCCCCATGGCCCTACAGAAAATGGCGATGAGCACATTTTCGCAGTTTTATAGTTATTCCTGGACTCCCTTACCCTTATTCGTCCTGATGGCTTGCGTCATCACTCAGACGCCAATGGGGGCTCAGGTCTATAGAGTAGCGAGGAACTGGGTTGCTGGCTTCCCTGGCGCCCTTATAAGCGCTAGCATATTTGGCGAAGCTGCGGTAGCCGGAACCGTAGGGGTAAGCGGTGCCGCCATAATAGCTGTGGGTAAGGTAGCCGAACCAGAACTAACGAAATATGGATACGATAGGAATCTGTCGTTGGGCGGTCTTACAGTGGGAGGTGTCCTAGGCCCGCTGATTCCGCCGAGTACACCTATGGTCATATATGGCGTCATGGCCAGCGTGTCCGTAGGTCATCTCTTTATTGCCGGACTGCTGCCAGGCATTCTCTTAGCAATTATGCTGGCAGCCGTCCCTATAATCATCTGCTGGCGGAACCCTAAACTAGGGCCCGCAGCGACTTCAGTGTCTTGGCGTGAACGCATATCGTCCATCAAGTACGTCTGGCATGTAGCACTGGTAATGATAACCATTATTGGCAGTATCTTCTTCGGTGTGGCCACTCCTACTGAAGCCGCCGGAATCGGATCTGTGGCGATAATCATTATCGCGGTGCTAGTGTTTCGCCTTCGTTGGAAGGGCCTATATCAAGCTTTCGTCGAAGCTGCCGTTATTAATACCATGATGTTGCTAATTATAGTGGCTGCTTCATTCTTTTCTTATTTATTGGCAAGTGCTGGAGTAGGTGATTTTCTTGGTAATTTGATTACTTCTTTGAAACTATCACCCATAATGGTAGTCGTTGCCGTCTGTATTCTATATTTGATACTTGGCTGTTTTTTTGATTCCATAACGATTACCGTACTTACTATTCCTATTTTTGCACCACTTCTCACTTCCATGGGGGTTGACTTAGTTTGGTTTGGAGTTCTATATGTGGTGACTCTTGAGATTGGGCTTATCACGCCGCCAATGGGGATTAATTTGTTCTTCATGCGCAACACTTTTGGTATTAGCATGAGCGATCTTTTGCGAGGAACGGCTCCGTTTCTAGTAGCCGTTTTTCTATTTTTGATCGTTATATTGTTTGTTCCACAGCTGAGTCTCTGGTTGCCGCGGTTGATGAGCTCGTGAACGTGGCATTCAGTTGAAGTCCCGCTCTCAGACGCTACTACAGTCCGAAACCTCTGGACGCTCTATATGCTCCGTTGACACCGTTACTAACGCGTGTGTGTCGTGGGGGCCGGGGGTTAGGCTGTCTTCCGATATTCCAGCTTTGCTGGACTCAATGGTGGGTTTCCAGTTGTTGTGCTACGGCTTGAATGTGTTCCTTCCGGATGCCGTGGAATTCTTATTCAGGGGTGTCAACCTACCGGCTCGGTTGACGTCATCTCTTGGCATCATGAGTTCAACCCCTGATAGGCGAACGGCCCGGTCGCCGCTCCGGGCATTGCACTCTATACTGGCGGGGCCTGGGCCTCCGGATACGCTGTAGTCCGGACTGCTTGACTGCCCATATACCCAAGCAATAGGGGGCGCTTGTGAGCTCAATCCCTGCCCAAGTGGACGTTGTGATCGCCGGTGCGGGCGCTACCGGACTGGCCGCCGCTCTGACGCTTCGCCAAGGCGGGGCTTCGGTGGTCGTCTTCGAGAAGCAGCGCTCCGTCGGAGGCTCGTCCAACTTCTTTCACGGCACCTTCGCCGTCGAAAGCGCCCTGCAGCGGGAGCGTTTCATTACCTACAGCCGGGACGAGGCCTTCCGCAATATCATGGAATACAGTCATTGGCGGGCGAATGCCCGACTGGTACGGGCCGTGGTAGACGAATCGGCAGCCACCATCGACTGGTTGGTTAAGCAGGGAGTGGTCTTCACCGGGCAGATGATCAATATGCCCCGTGCCCCTCAGACTTACCACGTTGTCAAGGGGGGCGGCGAGGCCGTGGTGAAGACCCTTGCCTCCCAGGCCAAAAACGAGGGAGCCGCCATCATTCCGTCCACCCCCGTCACGGGCATCGTGCGGAAGGGTGAGCGCATAAGTGGCGTCGTAGTCGACGTACAGGGCGCAGAGTCGGAAGTGGCCTGCGAAGCGGTTGTCGTCGCTACTGGAGGATTTGCCAATAACAAGGACTGGATCAAGAAGCACACCGGCTATGAGCTCGGCGCTGATGTACACGCGGTGGGGAACATGGGCAAGATGGGCGACGGTCTCCGCATGGCTTGGCAGGTGGGAGCAGCCGCAGAGGGGTTGGGGACCCTTGAAGCTTTGCGGGTGGGGCCCCTGGGCTCGGAGTTCGTCATGGGCAATGCCATCGAGATCGTGGCCATGCAGCCTGATCTGTGGGTGACGGCGCACGGCGAGCGGTTCTGCGATGAGAGCTTAGCCTTCAACGATACTCACTCCGGTAACGTCAATCTACGTTTTGCCGATGACGGCTACACTCTCAGCCTGTTCGACGACTCCATCATCGACCGTATATTGGCGGTGGGAGTCGACCGCATCCTCACCATCAACAACGCTCCCGGCTACAAGCCCCTCACCGTACGCCGGGAACTGGAGGCAGCCCTCGTGGCCGGCACCACCGAGATCTTTTCGGCCGCCTCGGTCGAGGAGTTGGCCCGCTTGGCCGGCATGGACCCCGCGATCCTCCGCGCCACCGTAGACGAGTACAACCGCTTCTGTGCCGGAAGACACGACGACTGGTTCGCTAAGGACCCCGCGTATCTCCGCCCGCTGGTGGGGCCCAAGTTCTACGCGGTGAAAGCCCGCACCGTCTTCTTGGGGACAAAGGGCGGTATAAAGATCAACGAACGCACGGAAGTGCTCGACACCAACAACAAAGTGATTCCCGGCCTCTACGCAGGCGGCCTTGACGCCGGGGGCATGTACGGTGACAGCTATCCCATACAGGTCTCGTCCGGCCTGTCGTCGGCGTTCGCGATCAACTCCGGCCGTATCGCCGGGAAGAACATCCTGGAATACCTCGACTGGATCGCAAAATGAGACTAGAAGGCAAGACCGCCCTGATAACCGGGGCCGCCCGGGGCATCGGCCGGGCCACCGCCCTACTCTTCGCCCAAGAAGGCGCCGACGTGGTGCTTACCGACGTCGATCCCGCCGAGTTAGAGGAGACGACTGCAGCCGTAAGACAACTCGGCCGACAGGCGGCTGCCCTGCCCGCCGACATCGCCCATCTCGATGAACTGTATGCCATGGTCGACCAGGCCCTCGCCGCCTTCGGTCGCATGGACATCCTAGTGAACAACGCCGGAGTAGGACCGGTCCCGGAACCGACTCTTGACCTGAGGGATATCGACGCCTGGGACAATGTGATGGCCGTCAATGTACGAGCCGTGTTCTTGTGTAGCCAACAGGTAGGGCGCTGGATGGTGGCCCACGGCGGGGGCAAGATCGTCAACGTCGTGTCTCAGACCGGCATCGCCGGGGTCCCCTTCATCAATGCCTACGGCCCCTCAAAAGCAGCCGTCATCAACATGACCCGCTCACTGGCTGTAGAGTGGGCCAAGCACAAGATCAACGTCAACTGCGTAGCTCCCTGTTGGACACGGACACGACGTTTGGAGAACGGCGTCAAAGCGGGCAAGACTTCGCTAGAGCAGATTGCAAAACGGTGTCCGATGGGGCGCCCGGCCGAGCCCGAGGAGGTCGCAAAGGCTATCCTTTTCTTGGCGTCGGACGATGCGAGCTTCATCACCGGGGTCACGTTGCCGGTGGACGGTGGCTGGTTGGCGTACGGGTATCAGACCGTCTAGGAAGCCGCGAGGGGCGGAACCCGCCTGCGTGAGACCCACAAACGCTCCAACTACGCCAAGTGCCGCTTGAGGTGGTCGGTCATCATCTGCCAAGATTCGTCGGCGCCGGGATCGCCCAGGAAATTGAATCCGTGTCGCGCGCCTTCGAAGCGCCTGAACGTGACTTCGATCCCCGCTGATATCAGCTTGTCTTTGAACGCCTCGGCCTCAGGAGCCAAGGAGTCATTACCGGCCGTGATCACCAGCGTGGGCGGGAAAGACCGCACCTGCTCCAACGAGGCGTAGTAGGGTGAGACCAGGGGGTTCTTAGCGGCCTCTCGGGTGCCGACGTAGGCTTGATCGTAGATGCGCGACATCTTCGGAGAGAGCGCCTTTTTAGGCCGAGGCTTGAGATAGGGGTCGGTAGCGATATCGAGTGGCGGATAGTCAAGGATCACCGCCCTCAGCCCCAATTCCTTCCTTACCGCATCAAGTAGACAGAGGGCCGCGCTGAAGTTGCCTCCGGCGCTGTGTCCTCCCACCGCCATACGCGCCGGATCGATATTGAGTTCCGCGGCGTGCTCCTTGGCATACTTCACCACCGCGTAACACTCCTCCAGCGCCACTGGGAACGGAGCTTCCGGCGCTAGGCTGTAATCGATACTAAGGATCTTCACACCCGCCCCCATGGCTATGCCCGGCATGAAACGATCGTCCATCTCTGCGCTACCCATGACGAAGCCCCCTCCGTGGATGTTCACGAAGAGCGGCCGGACTGTAGGGTCGTCGAGGCCGTAGGCGAGCACACGGACCCTGCCCACGTCGGTGTCCAGAAACATCTCGGTGCCCGTAGGCTTTTTCCATAAGCCCATCGTCCTTCGACCAAAGACCGCGATGAGGAAACGATAGACGTTCACCTTGCGTTGGATCTGTGCTCTCGTAAGCAGTTTTTCTGGAGGCACCCCAGTCATCAGACATCTCCCTCCTCGAGTCTCAGGTCCTTCTCCGACTTCTCAGGGACCCCAGCAGTACACGGTCGTCGGCTGCATACACCCGAACCGTACTTCATCGTCCCGCGATATGGGTGGGCTGTCAAATCTTCCGGCCCAGCACGAGGGCTAATGAGGATGCCGAAAATCTGCCCCCAAGAGGAGCCCACTGCGCTACAGTGGATTAGTGACGCAGCCCGACTCCAAACGCACGGCCTATCTCCCCATCGTCGCGCTCAGCTTCTTGGCGCTCCTCTGGGGATACAACTGGGTGGTCATGAAGGTGGGCGTGCGTGACTGCAATCCCTTCTTGTTCTCTGCCCTCCGCAACGTTTTTGGTGGGCTGGCCCTGTTCGCGATAGCCCTAGTGCGCGGCGGATCATTGAGGCTAAAACCCGTCTGGTGGACCGTGCTGTTCAGCATCGTCCAGACCAGCCTATCTGTTCTTCCTGTGTGGGGACTGGTGATCGGCAGCGCCGGCCGGGTGGCGGTCCTCACCTACACCATGCCGTTCTGGATCCTGCTCATCGCCTGGCCGGTATTGGGCGAACGTATACGAGGGGC
>JAXGNF010000095.1:7209-8119 GCA_040768135.1 Thermoleophilia bacterium
CTGTAGCCCTTGCCTTTGCAGGCCTCATCTTCATCATCGATCCTCTGAGTCTGCGGGGATGGGCGGCGAGCCTCCTCGCCGTAGGAGGAGGGCTGGCCTGGGCCGTTGCCTCTGTGCTGTTCAAGATCATCCGCAAGCGCCACGACATCGACCTGCTGCCGTTCACCGCCTGGCAGACACTCATCGGTTCGATCCCCCTGATCGTGATTGCCCTTATCGCCGCTCCCGAAGGGCCGACCTGGAGCGGGAGCTTCATTGCCGCGCTCGTGTACAACGTCGCCTGTTCAGCCGTATATGTCATCTGGCTGTACGTTCTTCACAACCTGCCGGCGGGTACTGCGGGCATTAGCATCCTCGCCGTCCCTGTGATCGGCGTCTTAGCCGCGTGGCTGCAGCTCGGGGAGCGCCCAGGCGCCTTGGAGGCAGCGGGCATGAGTCTGATCCTGGTAGCGTTGGCGGTGCTTACCGCGCGGGGGATGCTGCTGAACCGCCGGCCCTACAGTTAAGGGCCCGGTAGGTTGTTCGTCGCGGGACCGAGCGAGAAGGCCGCGGGCAAGGATCGAGGGGCAAGAAGCCAGGAGGCGCGCCTACGCGTACTCCGAAGACTTCTTGTCCGGAGCCGCCCGTGGTTCTGGCAACCGAGCACAGCAGAACGTGGCTACCGGGATAGGCCCCATACACGCCGCCCCGCGCCGAGTGCCTGCACTCAGAGGCCCAGCGCCGTCTCGACGACCCAAAGGGCATGGGCTTCGTCTTCGCTCACCTTCTTGCCGCCGAGACCGAGGAAACCTCCCTCTTTGCCCACCTCGGCCATCTTGGTAGCCGAGTCCACGATCAACTGCTTGTACCGGGACTACTAGGAGCCTGTCGGGAAAAACCCGCCCGATGAAGTCTGGACTCCCATAGGCCG